>JBBQST010000313.1:0-5913 GCA_038213625.1 Thermoflexales bacterium | reverse complement strand
TTTTTGTCGAGCTATTTAGGCGGAGGCGTAAAAAAGACTAAAGCATTGGAGGTTTAGCATCTTGGCAGGACGACTTAGCGGACATGTAGCGATTGTGACCGGCGCGGCACGTGGCATTGGGGCCACCTGTGCCGAGCTTTTTGTGCGCGAAGGGGCTCGGGTTGCGGTGTGGGATACCAACGAGGAACGTGGGCAGGCCCTGGCACAAACCTTGAACGCCAGCACCGGCACCAGCCTTCAGCCACAGGTCATCTTTTCACGCTGCGATGTGGTGAATTCGGACGACATTGCCGCAGCCACGGCGCGCGTGGTGTCGACCCTTGGCGCGCCGACGGTGTTGGTCAACAACGCCGGCATCGCCATCGTCGGCGACGTAGAGGAGATCTCCGAAGCCGAGTGGGATCGCCAGTTCGCGGTGAATGTGAAGAGCATCTATCTCGTCTCGCGCCAAGTGATCCCACACATGCGCCGGGCCGGCGGCGGCTCCATCATCAATATGGCCAGCGAGTCGGCATTTGTAGGCTTCCCCATGCACCCGGCCTATTGCGCATCCAAGGCTGCGGTGGTGCACCTGACCCGCTGCATGGCCGTGCGGTATGCCGCCGAGCACATCCGGGTGAATGCACTCTGCCCCGGCACCATCAATACCGAGATGTATCAGAGTTTCCTGGCCCAGCAAAGCGATCCTGAGGCGGTGAATGCCGAGATCAAACGCATGCACCCGCTCGGCATCGGCCAACCCGAGGATATTGGTTGGGCAGCGGTATATCTGGCCTCCAACGAATCACGCTATACCACCGGCACGCCGATGCTGGTCGAGGGCGGCATCACCTCACTTTAGTCATGCGGCAATAAGCGCCGGCGTTCATCCTCTGACGCTTGTGTCGCGTGGGTTTAATTGGGCTGCAACGCCGCCACTTCACGGTCCCAGGTGCCGGCAATGGGAGTTGCATATTCATTCACGCCGCCGCTGGCCTCGGGGCCGGTGATGTGGATGAGGTCTTTGCGCGGCCCAAACCCAACCCGATCTGGCACGAAGTCGGTGCGCAAAAAGTGATAAGCCAGGCCGGCGCGCTCGGCATCACTCTGGTTGGCCTTGGTGCAATGCGGCACGCCGTAGTTGAAGAACAACGCCCCACCCGCCGGCATCTCTACCGCCACAGCCTTGCTCTCATCCGCCCGCATGGCAATGTGGTGATCGCTGCTCAAGTCCCGCTCGTGTGAAAACGTCTCGCGGAATACGCCCGGAATCATGTGCATGGTGCCGTTTTGCAGCGTGGCCTTGTGCAGCGCAATCCACATGCCCACCCCCTTGGTTGGGTCGCTGATTTTGAAGTAGGCGTTATCGACATGCCACTGTGTGCCGGCGCCGCTTTGCGCCGGCTTCAGGAAGATCTGGTCGAGGTAGCGCACATACGGGTCGCCGATGAGCTGGCTGATGACCGAGCGAACCTTCCCGGCAAACGGCAGCGCCCGAAACAGCGTGCTCTTGTCGTTGAGCGGAACGATCTGGTAGTTGATTCTGGATCGTGAGTGCGAGGTGCCGTCGCCATCGGTGGCCACATTGCGGCCCAGGCCTTCACGCTTGAAGCGCTCCAGCTCGGCCACCATGGCGGCCACTTCTCGCTCATCAAAAAAGTCGGGAATGGCGAAGTAGCCCTGGGCCTGGTATTCGCGCAGTTGGTCCTGAGTCAGGGGGTAAGTTAAGGTTTCCATCGCGGCTTATTATAGGAAGTGCCGCACTAAATGGGATTGGAGTGGAATGTAAGCTTCAGCCGAGGCTTGCGCCTGCCCGTAACCAAGAGCAAGCGTCGGCTGAAACCTCCTTTCGGGGACGCAGCGCTCACGCCTCACCTCCGCAAGATTCTTGCCTGTGTTATCACCACCATCGCACTGCATACAATCTATTGTGGAATATTGCTTAGGATTTCGCCACAGTGAGATCAAAGTCGGCGCGGAATTTTGGTTGCTGGACGACCATCACTAGAGGGAGATCAACGTTCATGAGCGCTGCCAGTCGTTAGGGTCGGCACGCTTTTTGCATTATGGCCAGCTTTTCGCGCACGGTGTTGCGCAATTCCGCATTCGGCTTTGCCGCGCAGTTCGCGACCAAGATTGCATCGTTCGCGTTCAATATTCTGGTCGTGCGCCAGTTGGGGCCGGAATTGTTCGGCCAATACAGCGCCGTCAACGCCTTTGGGGCGACCTTTATTTTCATGGCCGATCTGGGCCTGAGCATTTACGCGGTTCGCCAGATCGCGACGAACCGGGATTTGGCGGGTGGGGCCGAGCGAAACGCCCAGTTCAACGGCAACCTGCTGGCCCTGCGGCTGGTGCTGTCGCTGGTCGCATCGGCCATCATGCTCATCTTTGCCACCCTCACCGGCCGGCCCACCACCATGTTGATCGGTCTGGGGCTGGTCGCGGTGTCGTGGGTGCTGTATGCCTTTCAGGGCAGCTATGCCGCCATGCTGAGCGGCTATGAACGGCTGGATGTGACTTCGCGCGCGCAAATTATTTATCAGCTCCTATTTGTGGGGTTGGGCGTCGTTGTTGCGCTGGTGCTGGGTTGGGGCTATGTCGCGCTCATCGTCGCCAACGTCATCAGCATCGCATTGCTAACCTGGCTGTGCTGGCGCGGCATTCGCGGCCTGGATATCAAAATCGGCCGGCCCAATCCTGCCCAGTGGCCGGGCATCATTCGCGCCTGTATTCCCTTTGGCATCGTCACTCTGGCGCTGGGTCTGTCTTACAAGTTCGACAGCGTGCTGCTCAACCTGACCCGCAGCGATGCCGAGACCGGCTATTACGGCGCGGCCTACAACCTGGTTTTTTCGGCCGTGGTGTTCTCGAATGTGCTCAACACCTCGCTGTTTCCATCGCTCACCCGCCACGCAGTCACCTCGCCCGGCGAGTTGCCGCGCATCTACGAGCGGGCCATGCGCTACCTACTCATGGTATCGATTCCCATCGCCGTTGCCGTGTGGGCGCTGTCGGGACAACTGGTGCCGTTTCTATTCAAGGCCCAGTTTGCCCCCGCCGTCGACGCCCTGCGCATCCTGATCTGGGTGGTGCCGTTCATGTATCTGTCCGAGTTTTTGGGCTACGTCGTGCTCATCAGCGGCAACGAGAAGAAAGTCGCCCGCTCAATCGGCATCAGCACCGTGCTCAATATCGGCTTCAACCTGTTTCTGGTGCCGCGCTTTGGCTATGTCATTGCCGCGGCCATGACCGTGTTCACCGAAATGGTGCTGGTGGGGCAATACGCCTATATCCTGCGCAAGCCGCTTAGTCAGATGAACTGGGGCAACGCTTTGTTGCGGCCCTTGTTGGCCGCAGTGCTGATGGGCGGCACCTTATTACTGGTGCGCTCGATGGTTCCCTGGTTTGTCAGCGCGGCATTGGGCACGGTCATCTACGTTGCCTTGCTATTGCTATTGGGTGTGGTGGGCAAAGATGAATTGCGTTTTGTGCAAAGCCTGCGCAAAAAGGAGGCACCGGCTGTATAAGTCGTTAGTTATTAGTGGTTAGTTTTTAGTCGACTAAGAACTAACCACTAATAACTCATCTCCCCCCTCATGAAAATCGTTCTGCCCGTTCACCACTTTCTGCCGCGCCACAGCGCCGGAGCCGAGCTGTATACCTATCGGCTGGCCAAGTGGCTGCGCGAGCACGGCCACACCGTCGAGGTTGTGGCAGTGGAATCGATCAACGAAGGCCGGCCCGACCAGCTCACCGTTGTCAGCGATACCTATGACGGCATTCCCGTGCATCGCCTCAGCTTCGATATTTTCAAGGCTCCCAAGCGCCGCGTGTGGGATTTCGACAACCCGCTGTATCAAACCTGGTTTCAAGACTATTGGCAGCGCACCAGGCCCGATCTGGCCCACTTTCAGGCCGGCTACCTGCTGGGCGCGGCTCCATTGCAAGCCGCCGCAGCGTGCAATGTGCCGGTGGTGCTGACCCTGCACGATTACTGGTTTCTGTGCCCGCGCATTACGCTCCTGCGCAGCAACGGCGAGCTGTGTGAGCACATTCCCGACAACCCGGCCGGGTGTGCGTGGTGCCAGGCGGCCGAGCGCCCGGCCTACCGACATCTGGACCAGGTGACCGGTCATCTGGCTGGCAAGCTGGCCCAGGCCACCGTGTTGCAGGCCAGTGGCCGGCGCATGGCCCATCGTCGCGAGGTGATGGCACACGCGCTTACCATTCCGCGCCGGGTGATCGCGCCCTCACACTTTCTGGCCAGCCGATTTGTGGATGTGGTTCCGGCCGAGCGATTGGTCGTGTGCAACTACGGGCTCGATCTGGTCCCGTTTCAACAGGTGACCCATGTGGGGCCGGCGAACAAAACCCGGCCGCTGCGCATTGGCTACATCGGACAGATGGCCGAGCACAAGGGCGTGCATCTGTTGGTCGAGGCCTTTCGCAGCCTGCCCACAAATTCATCGAACGCCTCTGAGACTGCACAACCCATCGAGCTGCATCTGTATGGCAATCTGGAGGCATTCCCGGCCTACACCGAGCGCCTGAAAACGCTGGCAGCAGGGGATGCGCGCATCACCTTTCATGGCCGGTTTCAAAACACGCGAGTGGCCGAAATTCTGTCCGAGTTGGATGTGAGTGTCGCGCCCTCGACCTGGTACGAAAACCAGCCCCTGGCTATTTTGGAGGCCCGAGCCGCCGGCACCCCGGTCATCACCTCACGGCTGGGTGGTATGGCCGAGTTGATTGAGCATGAGGTGAACGGCCTGCACTTTAACCCGGACGATGCCGTGGATCTGGCCCAGCAATTGCGCCGGCTCATAGACGATCCCGCCCTGCTGGCCAGATTGCAGACAGGGGCCGCCCATAGCACACCGCGCAGCATTGACGATGAGATGACCCAACTGACTCATCTTTATGAACAAGTTATTACTCAATCCTTTGAGCCAGTCCCTCAGTCCTGAGAAGGTGAGGATGACAAACCAAAGATCGATGCCGGCCTAAATCATTTAAATGACAATATTTTGCAATAAAACTCAGATGCATCGTTCCTTTGGGCGATGAGCTGAGAGATTGACTTGAATAGGATGTCTTCATCGGTCACTTTTTAGTTGCTTTATGGCTTGCTTGATATACGAGTCGACATAAAAGCACAAAAACTGTATTGATGGACACGTATACTCATTGCAGGTGCCGCCGGCTTTCATCTGGCTCAATCCCTGCTCCTATTGGGGTTCAACATCGTCGGGGTGGATAACCTCTGCGACTACTATGACGTGCGTCTGAAGAAATCCCGTTTATTGCTGTTGCAAAGTCATCCCAACTTTTGCTTCGAATATTTAAATATTGCTGATGAAAGCGGCATGTTGCGCCTGTTTGAAAAGAGCGCGACATAACCTATGTAGACGATGCGCCCATGCAACCCGGCGATGTGTTGGACACCTTTGCCGATACCACCTCGCTTTCTCAAGCGATTGGATTTGAACCGCGCACGTCGGTCGAGGCCGGTCTCGGCTGCTTTGTCGATTAATATGGGGAGTATCACCGTGTCTAATTAGGTCGCTTCGAGGAGCCATATAAGTCTGGCGAGCTGTCCTGCACAGCCATCACCCGAAATCTCGGCGGCGCATACATGGCAATCTGAGTGAGAAACGAAGAAAATGGCGAAAGAGTTCCGAACTTTTAAGAATATTCGGAACTCTTTCGCCATTTTCTTCACTTGTGGCGCTCACTGTATGCGGTTTGCGCGATGAGGGCCGACTTTCCAATAGCTCAATTCCATGTCACACCCGTACTCTAAAGTCATAACTGTTGTCCTGAACACCAACCGGCGTGAGGACACGCTGGCCTGCCTCGATTCGCTCGCCCAGAGCACCTACCCCAATTTGCAGAATATTGTGCTCGACAACGCCTCCACCGACGGCTCGG
>JBBQST010000312.1:0-5917 GCA_038213625.1 Thermoflexales bacterium | reverse complement strand
GCCGCGCTGGAGGTGTTGCAAGGCACCTGCGCGCTCTACCTCAACGACGGCAGCGTGCAGCATTTGGAGCCCACGCCGCTGAGCAAAACCTATCCGCAAGCAGACACCTCGCGCCACCTGGTCGATCTGTTGCTCGGCCACACAACCACAAATATTTCGCCCGCCGACATTGGTGTGCGAACCGTAGAGTTACTAGAAGCCGCCTACCGCTCGGCCACAGAAGGCCGGGTGGTGCGGATTGATGAGCTGTAGGGGAGGGGAGTAATGAGTAGCCAGTAGTCAGACCGGAAGTTTAGTATCTGACTACTGACTACTGACTACTTCATACTTCCCCAAGGAGTTTCCCATGATTCGACGAGCGTTTACGATGCGCCTCAAACCTGGCGCGATGGCCGAATACAAGAAGCAGCACGACAACATTTGGCCGGAGTTGGTGGCCGAGATTGAGAAGAGCGGCATCGCCACGATGACCACGTTTGAGGCCGATCCGGTTCTATTTCTCTTCTCTGAGATTACTGACGAAGAAGCCTGGGATCGGCTGTGGCATACCGAGATTCATACCAAGTGGGGCAAGATATTCGAACCGCTCATGGAGTTTAACGCCGAGGGCATTGTCGATTCTCACACCCTGCGCGAGATCTTCCACCTGGACACCAAGGCGGGAGAGAAAGCCAAATGAGCGACGGCATGAATCTAGCCGGCAAAGTCGCGGTGGTGACGGGTGCCGGCCGTGGGGTGGGCCGCGAGATTGCGCTCAAGCTGGCCAAACACGGTGCCACGTTGGCATTGGCCGCGCGCACGCCTGCGCAGTTGCATGAGGTTGAGCAACTGATTCGCTCAAACGGCGGCACAGCCCTGTCGGTCGAGACCGATGTCAGCAACCCTGCCAGTGTGCAAAACCTCAAGCAGCAGGTCGAAACCCAGTTGGGCGCGCCGGCCATTCTGGTGAACGGCGCCGGCGTGTTTGGGCCGATTCAATTCATCAAAGACAGCGACCCAGGGCCGTGGATCGAGACGCTAATGATCAACACCGTGGCGGCCTATCTCACCAGTCGTGCCTTCGTGAACGGCATGATCGATGCAGGCTGGGGCCGCATCGTGAACTTGAGTTCAGCCGCGGCGCTGCACCCCCCCGGTGGATTCAACAGCGCGTATGGCACTAGCAAAGCGGCGCTGAATTACTTAACGCGCAGTCTGGCTTCTGAGCTCAACGGCACCGGCGTCACCGTCAACGTGATACATCCTGGCGATGTGAAAACCGAGATGTGGGCCGACGTGCGCGACAAGGTGAATCTGTTGGGGCTTGGCGCAGAGGGCTATCGCAGCTGGGTGAAGTGGGTCGAGGAGACCGGCGGCGATCCACCCCACAAGGCGGCCGATCTGGTGCTGCGCATCGTGTCTGATGACGCGGCCACGGTCAACGGCCAGTTCCTGTGGATCGAGGACAGCTTGCAAGCGCCGATTCCCAGTTGGGGTGATTCGAGCGAGAAGATGCCGTGGGATGCGAAAAAATAAGGACGCGCCCTGAAATAGTTCAGGGCGCGTCAATAGTCTAGTAGTTGGAAATTTCGGATTTTAGACAGAATGAACAAAATTTAACAGAATGGAAGACTTCTTTATTCTGTTAAATTTTGTCCATTCTGTCTAAAATCTGCTCGGCATCTGCTACAGATTTTTAACGACTGAATTTGGCTCGCTTCAAGCGGCCGGCGCTGGCTCTTGGGCCAGATCGTAGTTGAGGGTGAAGATGTGCGTGTCTTCATCCCCCTGGGTGCTGGAGTTGCCACTGCCGGTGATGCCTTCCAGATCGCCGGTGCCCGAACCTTTGACGATCTCCCAATTCTCCTCAGCGGCTTTGCCGGTGTAACTGCCGGCGTGTTGAATCACAAAGCTGCCGACATGGCCGTTCACTCGGCCGACGATCCGCTCCATGCCCACAAATTGGGCTGACCCATCTGTGGCGTAGGCCATGACAAATTCGATGATGCCCTCGCCTTCCATTTCGCCGGAGTAGGTGAAGATCACGTGAGCCTTCGTCAGCTTGCGGCCGCCGTCGAACTCGTCATAGGGTTTCTCATCCCAGGACTTAATTGCAAACGTCGAATGTGCTTTTGTGCTCATTGTTTTCCCTATCAGACGCTGAAATAACGCCGGATGATGGCGTGATGCTAGCACCTTTGTTCTGTGGCATACAACCCATTGCACAGACAGTTTTGAGTAGGACAGACACCTAAAATTTGCCGATTGAGATGGCCGTGAGGCTAAATGGGGTGTTTGCCCTGTCGAGTGAATTCATAAGCCGGCTCGAACCCAATCCCCCGCAACTTGGCCCCATCCCACAGCACGCCAGACCGCTCGGCAATGGCAATCACCGGCTGGTCGTGTTCGCGGATGTAGTCCTGGATTTGGGCAGCCTCGTGCGGCAAATAGTGCACCCAGATCGCGTGTCCATCGATCAGGTTGAGCCCGCGAGTGGATTTGAGCCCGACCGTGTTTTTGTCCATGTGCGCGATCGTCTGGATATCGGCACCCAAAATGGCCGCACCGGCACTGCCGCCATACACGATGCCGCCACGGCGCACATAGTCGGGCAGCGCCGTGGCAAACCCGCTCAGCCGCAACTCGCTCAACAGCGAATAGGTGTTGCCGCCGCCGATGTAGACGGCATCAAACCCATCCAGCTCGCCGGCCTGGTGTTCGACCAGGTTTTCCCACATCTCGATTTGCTCGACACCGAGCGGTAGGAACGTATCCTCGATCCACTCCAGACAAATTTCAAATGGGTAGAGGCCGCGCATGGCCAGCGGCAAATACAGCAGCTTGCCCTGCGGCTCGATCAGTGCCGCCAACAACTCGTCCAGCGGCCGCGAATCCGCCGCCCCGCCGCCACCTGCCAATAGGATTTTGCCGTGCGTGTCTTTCATGGTGTTGCGTTCGCATCCGCGATTCGCACACTGTGGCTCAGCCCGGCACGGTTGTCAATTTAGATCGTGTCAGTTGTGGTTCCCGTTTGTGCCAGACACGGGCAAGAAGACGGATAAGGGCTACACCATTGGCAACAACGTCACGGCCGATCTGGCCATTCGCCAGGCCGTGAACTATGTGCTGGATCGCAAAGCCATGGTCGATGGCGTGCTGGAAGGCTATGGCTCGCCCGCCTACGGCCCCGTCAGCGGCCTGCCGTGGGAGCAGACCGATGCCCTGATCGAGGATGCCAATCCCGATGAGGCCAAAAAGATTCTGGCCGATGGAGGCTGGAAGGCTGGGGCCGATGGTGCCCTTGAGAAGGACGGCACCCAAGCCGCGTTCACGATTGTGTTTCCCGCCAGTGATAGCACCCGCCAGGCGCTGGCCATCACGGCCGCCGATATGATCAAGCCGCTCGGCATCCAGGTCGAAGTGGTCGGCAAGAGCTGGGACGATATTGAGACCTTGATGCATAGCAATGTCGTCGTGTTCGGTTGGGGCAGCCACGATGCCACCGAGATTTACAACCTGTATCACAGCAGCTACGCCGGCAAGGACTACTACAACACCGGCTACTACGCCAACAAAACCATTGACAACGATTTGGACATGGCCATGGGCGCGCCGTCCCAGGACGAGGCCAACGCCTTTTTGCAAGCGGCCCAATGGGATGGCACAGCCGGCTTCACCACCAAAGGCGATGCCGCCTGGGCCTGGATGGTCAACCTGTATCACACCTACGAAGTAAGCGAGTGCCTCGACATTGGCACGCCGCAGATCGAGCCGCACGGCCATGGCTGGCCCATCACCGCCGGCATCGCCGATTGGAAGTGGACCTGCGCTTAGTCTTTACAGAGCAACGACATTCCCGCCTGCGCGGGAATGTCGGCTTGGGCTCATGGTTTCCATCGAGTCTCAGATTCGCTCTTGGACTGACGCAAACGCGTTACTTTGACAGAACAGTAGTTTGAGTTCATTCACTTTGATATGGCTGTAATTCGCTTCATCTCCCGCAAGCTGTTCCGCCTGCTGACCCTGCTGTTTGCCGTGTCCGTGTTCAGCTTCACCATGATGGCGCTCTCGCCCATCGATCCCGTAGACGCCTACATTGGCGGCGACATGATGCTGATCGGCTCCGAGCAGCGCGCCAAAATTGCCGAGCGTTGGGGGCTCAACCAACCCATGACCGTGCGGTTCGGCCGCTGGCTGGAGCAACTGGCGCAGGGCAACCTCGGCACCTCGCTCATCTTCAACCGGCCCGTCAGCGAAGTCATCGGCGAGCGCTTTGTCACCTCGCTCGGCCTCATGGCCACGGCCTGGATCATGTCGGGTGTGATCGGCTTCGGACTAGGCGTGTTGGCCGGCGCAAAGCAAGGCAGTTGGCTCGACCGCGCCATTCGTTGGTACGCCTACACCCTTGCTTCCAGCCCAACCTTCTGGGTCGCGCTGCTGTTGCTGATTGTGTTTTCGATTGGGCTGCGCTGGGCCCCCGTGTGCTGCGCGTATCCACCCGGCGTCACCGATGAAGAAGCCACCGTGCTTCAACGCATCCACCATCTCATCCTGCCCGCCGCCGCGCTCAGCATCATCGGCATCGCCAGCATGGCCCTGCACACCCGCCAAAAACTCATCGACGTGCTGCACTCCGACTACGCGCTGTTTGCCCGCGCGCAGGGCGAAACGATTCAAGGATTGATCCTGCGCCACGGCTTGCGCAACATCGCCCTGCCGGCCATCACCTTGCAATTTGCCTCGCTCAGTGAATTGTTCAGCGGCTCCATTTTGGCCGAGCAGGTGTTTGCCTATCCAGGTCTGGGCCAGGCCACCATCCAGGCCGCGCTGCGCAGCGATGTGCCGTTGCTGGTCGGCATCGCCTTCTTCAGCGCCATCTTTGTGTTTGCCGGCAACACCCTGGCCGATGTGGCCTATCGCATCGTCGATCCACGCATTGGCCGCGCGGCGCGGGACGAACCGCGCAAAACACAAATCACACAATCGGCCCAGGCAACCTCATGAAATTAACTCTGGCCACACCAGCAACCCCTGTGTTCAATCGTCGTAGCAAGACGATGCTGACCATCGGCCTCTGCCTCGCCTGCTTTGTCGCTGTTTTGATTGGGGCTGCAGCGTTGGGCGATGCCGGCTTGCAATCCAGTTTGCGTGAGCGCAATCTGTCGCCCGCGCTGGCACATCCATTTGGCACCGACTGGCTTGGCCGCGACATGCTGACCCGCGTTGTGCAAGGCTTGAGCCTCAGTCTCAAAGTCGGCCTGCTGGCAGCCAGTGTTGCCGCCGTGATCGGGGCTGTGCTCGGCACGCTTTCGGCCACGCTCGGCGTCGTCGTTGACACCGTCATCACCTGGATCATCGATGTGTTCTTCAGCCTGCCGCATCTGGTGTTGCTCATCTTGATTGCGTTTGCGATGGGCGGCGGCATCAACGGCGTCATCGTGGCCGTGGCGTTGACGCACTGGCCGTCGTTGGCGCGAATTGTGCGAGCCGAGGTGTTGCAAGTGCGTCAATCGAACTATGCCCAACTCTCGTTCAAATTTGGCAAGTCGCCGCTATGGGTGGCCTGGCACCACATGCGGCCCCATGTCATCCCGCAGTTCATCGTTGGGTTGATCTTGCTCTTCCCCCATGCCATCCTGCACGAGGCCGGCTTGAGCTTCATCGGCATCGGCATCTCCCCCAACGTGCCGGCCATCGGCGTGATCCTGAGTGAAGCGATGCGCTATCTGGCCACTGGCTACTGGTGGCTGGGCGTGTTGCCCGGCCTGATGTTGCTCATCCTCGTCAAGACCTTTGATGTGCTGGGCGAAAACGTTCGCCATTTGCTTGATCCCAAAACCAGCCAGGATTAAATCATGCTGACTGTCGAAAATCTGAGCGTGACCTTCTTGATGTATGGCGATGGACTGCGCCAGCAACAACTCGGTGTCATCACCGA
>JBBQST010000311.1:0-5959 GCA_038213625.1 Thermoflexales bacterium | reverse complement strand
AGAGTCGGCCAAATCGTCAATGGTCAATGCAAAATCGTCAATCCAAGGCTATCGCGGCGGCTACCTGCCCGAGGAGCGACGCGCCATCGAGAAGGGCTTGCGCGAGGGCACGGTGCGCGGGGTGGTGGCGACCAATGCGCTGGAGTTGGGCATCGACATTGGCGAGTTGGATGCGAGTGTGATGATGGGCTACCCCGGCACCATCGCCAGCTTCTGGCAACAGGCCGGGCGGGCGGGGCGACGGCAAAAACCTTCAGCCGCAATCATGGTCAGCACGGCCAATGCACTGGATCAATATCTGGCCGCGCACCCCGACTACCTGTTCAAGCAGACGCCGGAACATGCCCGCATATCGCCGGACAACCTGGGTGTGCTGGCTGCGCACGTGGCTTGTGCCGCGTTCGAGATGCCGTTTAACCGTGGCGAGATGCTGGGCCGTGCCCACATCGATGAATTGCTAAGTGCATTGGCCGATGAGGGCGTGTTGCATATGAGCGGCGTGGGTGGGTTGCCGTTGTTTGCGGCAGAGAGAGAAAGGGAAATGGGGAGAGGGGAAGGGGACACAGCTCCTTCCCCATTTCCCTCTCCCCATTCCCCCGGCCTCGCCTCCCGCTACACCTGGGTCGGCGACAACTATCCGGCCGAGCGCGTGAGCCTGCGCGGCATCGGCGACCGCATCGTCATCGAGTGCGAGGGTCAGGTGATTGGCGAGACTGAGCGGGCGACTGCGCCGATGCGCGTTCACGTCGGCGCGATCTATTTGCATCAGGGCGAGACCTATCAAGTGGTCGAACTGGACTGGGCGAACGGCAAAGCCAAAACCTGGAAGGTGAGCAGCGAGTATTACACCCAGGCTTCATCGGCCAGCGAAGTGATGGTGCTGAAAGAGTTTGGAGGTGATGAGCCGAGAGCGAAGAGCGATGAGCATGGAGCGATGAGCGAAGGGCAAGACAGTCTGGCTCACAGCTCACCGCTCACGGCTCCTCCTTCGCTCGGCGAAATCGAGGTGACCACCCGCGTCGGCCGCTATCGGCAGGTGCAGTTCGACACCCACCGCGTCATCGGCTGGGGTGATGTGGATTTACCGGCGCAGCATTTGCTGACGGTGGGTTATTGGTTCTCGATCCCCGAAGAGGTCGCCAAAAAGCTCGATAAGCAGGGCATTATTGCGCTGCCCAATGATTACGGCCCGGGCTGGCAAAAGCAGCGCAAGCTGGCTCGCGAACGAGACGGCTACAAGTGCGCCGTGTGTGGCCGGCCCGAGCCGCCGGAGCGCGACGGCAAGAGCCGTGAGCATGACGTGCACCACAAGAAGCCGTTTCGCACGTTTGCCTATGTGCGCGGCGAGAACGACAACAACCTCGTCGCCAATCAGTTGGATAACCTGCTGACGGTGTGCCCCGAGTGCCACGCGCGCATCGAGACGGCCCAGGCCGTGAACACCTCGCTGAGCAGTTTGTGCTATTTGCTGAGCCAGCTCGCGCCGTTGTTTGTGATGTGTGATCCCAGTGACCTGAGCGCGATCTTCGAGATCGACAGCCCACACACGCGGCTGCCCACGATCACGCTCTACGAGATGACGCCGGGCGGCACCGGCCTGTGCGAGGAGTTGCTGGGCCACCACGACACGCTGTTGCACATGTCCCAGCAACGCCTGCGCGAATGCCCGTGCGAACGCGGCTGCCCCGCCTGCATCGGCCCCACCGACGAGAGCCTGCCGCGCAACGTGAAGCAGGACACGTTGAAGCTGGTGAACGAATTGTTGAAGCTGGGCTCGTAGAGCCGCACCCGTAAATTTGCTGGTTTCGCCGTCCATGCGTTGCTTTAAGATTGGCTCAAGGCTTACCTAACCGAAAAGGCTATCGAGGCCCTGCTCGACCTTAGCCATAGCGAGGACGCGGATGAGAAGCTGCGCCGGCGCGCCCGCAAGCTGATGGCCCAATATCGCAGCACGGACAACATCAACGTGCTGTAGACATCGCAGGCAGATTTCGTGCACGTGTCACGTAAAACGTGCACGTGCACGATCTGCTCCGGCATAGTGCTTTAATAGGCGCATGGCTGTCCAATCTTTTGCCGCGCCTGACATCACCTCACCAACACCGGCGCACGCCGCCACACAGGCGAATCCTTCATTGCGGTTCGACTGGGCCGCGACCGGCCTCTCGTTCATCTTCGTGAGCGGCCTGTTTGTCGATGGCTGGGCGCACACCCACGGCAAGGTCGATCAATCCTTCTTCACCCTGTGGCATGCCATTTTGTATGCCGGCTGGATGCTCACGGCCTTGTTCTTCAGCATCCACGCGCTGGTGGGCCGCAGTCGTGGTCTGAGCTGGCGTGAGGCGTTGCCGCCAGGATATTTTCTCTCGCTGGTCGGTGCAGTCGGCTTTGGCATCGCCGGTCTGGGTGATATGGTCTGGCACATTGCGTTTGGCATCGAGAAGGGCGTCGAGGCTCTGCTCAGCCCCACCCACCTGGCGCTGGCGGTGTCGATTGGGCTGGTGGTGAGTGGGCCGTTGCGGGCGAGCTGGGCGCGACGCGAGCACGGCCTGGCGCTGCTGCCCGCGGCACTCTCACTCGCACTCACCATCACCGTCATCACATTCTTCCTCAGCATCGGCCACCCCATCAGCCAGTTGTGGGGGGCCAAGATTGGCTGGCATTACAACGACAATGAGGATGCCGCGATATTGGGCATGCTGTTGAATGCGGCTTTGTTGACTGGCGTAGCCTTGCTCGTCGTGCCGCGCAAACCCTATTTTCCAGGCACATTGACGCTTGTGTTTGGATTGAGCGCCGGCGCGATGGTGGTTTTGAACGGTGATATTTACCCACGCGATCAGGCCATTGCGTTTGTGCTGGCCGGCGTGGTGTGCGATGGATTGTGCGCATGGCTGCGGCCCACGCCGCAGCGGCCGGCGCAGTGGCGGCTGTTTGCCACGTTGGTGCCAGTGATCTTGTATGCGTGCTACTTCGTGTCGATTCAACTGAATTTCGGCATCGGCTGGCGCATCCATGCCTGGCTGGGCATCATTGTGATGAGCGGCCTGGTCGGCTTTCTGCTCAGCATGGTTGTGCCGACATCGACACCAACCACGCCTGGCCTTGATCGTGTGAATGATGAGATGGCCGGGCCATGACAGATTCCCAGGACGTCACGCGGTTAGAACGCCTGGTTCACAAGATGGATGCCCACAGCAAACTGTTGCGCGCATGGGAATTGAAAGGCGGCGTGTCGGCCCACGTCACCGCACTGGAGATTCAGCGCGCCGACGGCTGCACCCAAAAACTGGTGGTGCGCCAGCACGGCGAGGCCGACCTGCGCCACAACCCCAACATCGCCGCCGACGAGTTCAAACTCTTGCGCATCTTGCAGGCGGCGGGGATGGCCGCGCCGGCCCCCATCTATCTCGATGAATCCAGCGACCGCTTCGCCACGCCGATCATCGTGATTGAGTTCATTGAAGGCACACCGGAGTTTGCGCCGACGAATGTGGCCGATGTTGTTTTGCAGCTCGCCACCCATCTGGTCAATATCCACGCCGTTGATGGCGCGAATCCAGATTTGGCTTTTTTGCCTCAACAGGAAAATAGTATTGCCCAAAAGTTAAAAGAACTGCCGGCCACCCTGGACGATTCGCTCGATGAAAGGCGCATCCGCGATGCGTTGGAACGCATATGGCCGTTGCCACAGCGCAATCCATCGGCGCTGCTACACGGCGATTTCTGGCCTGGCAATGTCTTTTGGAATCACGGCCAACTCGCGGCCGTCATCGATTGGGAGGACGCAAGCCTGGGCGATCCGATGGCCGATGTGGGCAACAGCCGGCTCGAAATGCTGTGGGCGTTTGGGGCCGATGCGATGCAGCAGTTCACCCAGCATTACAGCTCAATGAGCCCAATCGATTTCACGAACCTGCCATTCTGGGATTTGTGCGCGGCGTTGCGGCCGGCCTCCAAACTGGGCACATGGGGGTTGGATGCGGCGACAGAGAAGGGGATGCGCGCCGACCACACATGGTTTGTGGAACAAGCGTTTGAGAACCTGTAATCCAGTGCCAGATTCACATCATCACAAAAGTTCTACCTTTAGTTTTTTGCCAAGTGCAGATGCGGCGCGTTCCAGCGTATACAACGTGACCGAAGGGTTTTCTGGGTCCAGCAATCGCTCCAAAGCGGCTCGACTGGTTTTCATCTGACTGGCCATGGCCGTCTTGGTCAAGCTGCGTCGCTCCATTTCGCGCGCAATTTGATACGCAATGACCCGCTTGATAGCAGCGGCTTCCACTCCATTGAAGAGTTTTTCTTCGCGCAGGAAATCGTCAAAATTACTGCCCACACGCTTCTTGTTCATCACTTCACTCCGACAGCAAATCTGCAAATCGCCGCTTTGCCGTATCCAAATCCGTCTTCGGTATCTTTTGCGACTTCTTGATGAAGCCGTGCAGCAAAACCATCGTCTGACCTTCAACCGTGAAGATGACGCGAGCAATGCCGTCTTTCAGGTGTGATCGAATCTCCCATAGTCCACGATCGATCTTGCGAATCAACGGCATTCCAATTGGCCACCCAAACTGTGCCGTTTTGATGTCCTCACCGATCACTCTGCGTGCGTTCTTGTTCAATTCCTTGAGCCAAATCCGAACCGGTTCGTGCCCAGCATCAGTTCGATAAAACGCCACCACTAAAATTGGCTGACGCTGTCTTACCTCAGTTGGGTCATCCACACGCATAGCGTATCAAAAAAGATACACTTGTCAATGCAGTTGATGTTGTGGTTGCTACCAGTTAGTCAACATCTACTAAAACACCTTCTTTACCAGCTTAAAAATGCCCTGATCCCACGGCACGCGATGGCTGATGCCGGTGGCGGCCTTGAACTTGGGCAGGTTCTCGACATACCAGGTGTAGTTGCGGATCAGCGCGTCTGTGTTGGAATAGCGCGGCGCATAGCCCAGTACGCGCTCGGCTTTCTCGATAGATACGAAGCTCTCTTTGAACGCCGTCTCATACACCCACTTGTAAAGCGGCGACAACTTGAATGCCTCCAACACCCGCAAGGTGGCCACCGCTAGCGGCGCAACCGGCAGGGGAATGATCTTCTTGCCGTGGCCGGCCGCATCCAGCACGGCCTGAAAATCCTGCTTCATGGTGCCAAACACTTTCGCGCCGATGTTGAACGTGTCGTTGGTTTTCTCGCACGGCAGCGTCGCGCACAAATAAATCGCCGCGCACAAATCTTCCACGTCGAGGTACTGATACGGGTTGTTGCCGTTGCCGATGACGGGAAAATTGTGGCCGGTGTAGGCCCAGTCATACAGCATGGCAAACACGCCCAGCCGCTCCGGCCCCACAAAGCTCTTGGGCCGAATGATGGGAATGCACATACCTTGCTTGCGATAGTCCTCGCAGACTTTCTCGGCCGCAATCTTGGCCTCGCCATACGGCCCCACGCCCTGCAACGGATCCGTCTCCAGCAATGGGTGGTGATCGGGGATGCCATACACGGCCGTGGACGAGATGTGGATCACCCGCGACACGCCGGCCTGCTTTGCTGCCTCAATCACATTGCGAGTGCCGTCGAGGTCGGTGGTGCGAATGTCTTCGGGGGTGTAGAGCGGCAAGGCGGCGGCCGTGTGCACGGCGATGTCCACGCCCTGCATGGCCGCGCGCAAGGTGGCCGCGTCGCGAATATCGCCCTGGACAAACGACACACTCGGCGACTCTTTCTCGGGGTAATCGAACGGCGCAATGTCGTATTCAACGACAGTGTGGCCGCGGTGCAGCAAAAAGCGGGTCAGGTTGATCCCCAGGAACCCCGACCCACCTGTTATTAGGAACTTCATAGCGTGGGGAAATCATACCTGCATGGGGTGAGCACTGCGAAGGCGCAACGGAGGCAGATCGTCGAGGTCGAGGTCGGCGATACGAAATGGGGAAAGATCGTGAACGCAGACGT
>JBBQST010000310.1:0-5991 GCA_038213625.1 Thermoflexales bacterium | reverse complement strand
TCATCGCCGATGTGTTTCCGAAGGTGCCGGATTCCTTTAAGCTTGGTGTGACCGGCGCGGCAGCGATGATGAACGACAGCCAGAATCTGGGAGGCTACTCCAACAAGCTGGTGCTGTTTAAAGGTGGCTGGTATGTTCCCGCCGATGGGTCACTGCCTCCAGCCCGGCTGATCGACCTAGCTGGCTGGCCCCAGACTGGGATCTGGGCTGAAGGCGTTGTTGATGCCGCATTTACCGATGGCATCAACATCAACCTGTTTAGAGGTGGTGAGGAACTGGTGATCGGGAGCATTGGCTTGCCACGTAGTGCCGGTATTGAAGGCCCAATTTCGTTCAACTTATTTGTTCAGGGAATCTGGGGGGTGACGCCGCCATCTTGGTGGGAATCGGGAATTGACAGCGCTTGTGTGATTAAGGGCCAGATCCATGTATTTAAGGGTGCCTCGACAGCTCAATTTGGTAAAAACTTCAGCGGTCCGATCCTGCCTCAATATCTTGCTGCGGCATTCCCAAACTGGCCCAGTACTTGGAATCCCATCCTGAACCACGCGCCGAATGGCCGGATGGGGGCATTGTGGAGTGTGGCCAAGGCTGTGGCTGGCGATGTCACGGGTGTCGTCAGCGTTCACAATGGCGAAGGATGGACGACCACCTCCAGCACCGCCACGTCGGTCTCAGCCGGGCAGGATGGCAGTGTGTTTCACGTCAACCCTGCATCGGCATCCATGTGGAAGTGGAACGGCACCAGCTGGGACGCATTTGGAAGCGCACCCGGCTCGTTACAACAGGTCTCGATAGGTGATAACGGCCATATCTGGGTGCGTGATGCCGACAATACCGTCTATTCCGTCACACCCACTGGCACCGCCTTCAATGCCAATGCCCACGCCAGCGGTGCCACGCACATCTCCGCCAATACCGATGGCACGTTGTGGCACTGCACCAGTGGCAGTCCGAATGTGCGTCGCCTGATCCCAGAATCCAGCGCGCCCTCATCCGAGATTCCAGTGAAGAATGGTCTGGTGACAGGCGTGCAGAAAGTAGCCTCGACCGGTTTTGGCAGCGCGCATGTGCTGGTGACACAGACCGGTGGGACGAGTGCAGCGTCGCAGCCTCAGGTCTATCGCTATGACTCGCCGTATGTGTTCAAGACCTCGGCGTCCTACAGCATCAGCAACTATGGCACCATTGAGCTCGGCCTTGGTCTGCTATACCTGCTCGTAGAAGAACAGCCCATTGACACCGCCGATCCCACTTTTTTCGTGGTGGCGGTGGACGCCCATACCGGAGCCGAAGTGGTACGCACGGCCGGAATCACCAAAATGCGCTATGGCGGACTGGTGTTCGATGCGGTGAATGAGCTGGTTTATGTCGGGACCACACCCACTGATCCCCAGGATGTCGACACCACCAATGGTGAATTGTTGGCTCTGGATGCGCGGACGTTGCAACAGGTGTGGTCCTACACGGACGGGTTGATGTATGGCATTGATGCTGCCCCGGCTTTGAGCGGAACAACCCTGGCCTGTAGCGATCGCGGATTGGGTGTCCATGTCTTTGATACATCTAACCGGAAGTTCACCACTCTATGGAGGGATTACCCGCATCCCCCCAACGGTATCTTTCAAAACAATGTGCGCATGACCCAGCCATTGTTTGCGAATGGCCGCATTTATACCGTGACCTACATTCTCCAGGATGACGGCGATGCCTATGTCTATGCCTACAGCGCCAATGCCACCGACAACAGTGATGGCAGGACAATGGAAATTGGCACATTCACCAAGGCAAATGAGGCAAACCTCTTCGGCAGCTCCCTCGTCTTTCCACCCGTTTTAGGCACAGCCGACTTTGCCCTGGAGTACGACGGCCCAGCTATTTGCGTGAATGGGGGCAACACGATGTATGTGATCCCGGCCGATTTCACTCAGGATGTGACAGTACAAATATTTAGGCTGCCCAGCGGCCAGATCAGCAGCGGCTTTGCGTTTGACGATGGTACTCGACTGGGGCAGGGACTTTCATCTACCCCAGATGCGCTGTACTACAAACGCCGAGTATGGTTTGGAGATACTCAGGGCAACCTGTGGGGCATCAATCTCGGTAACATACAACCCGCCGATCACACGCCTTATCAATTCGAGCAGAATACCGCGATCAACACTACACCGGTGCTCTACAAAGATGCGCAAGCCGGCCTGACGGTGTTGTTCGGCCTGTATTACCCTAACCTGGGCATCGATAATGTGCCCAGCTTGTACGGCTACGATCCGGATAACGGCAATGTGGCCAGCGTTCCCACAGGCATTACGGAACTGGTGGTGATGTCGAAGAATGTCTCCAATGGCGTGGTCTACGGTGGCGGAGTGGCCACACCGCAGGATGTGGGGTTGCCGCAGGCCTTTGGCATTCGGGTCGATGCCTTGCCGCAACTGCTGCGTGATTTCATCATCGAGAGCCAGATGATGCAGGACCCGGACGAAAATGCGCCCGGTGGCGACCGCGCCCATGATCCCAATAATGCAGATCCAGTTCCGCCCTCGCGCGCGCGCTATCAAACTCACCTGACCATTGTCGATGACCAAAAGCAACCCCAAGCCAACGAGGCTGTCAAAATCTGGGCAGATGCGCCGACCACGATTCAGGTGCAGGGCCAGTCCACTCCCTATGAGATTGGCCCCGGCGATAGCCAGTTTGCGCTGGTCAAAACCGGCACCGATGGCTCGCTGGTGATCACCAGCGGCTATGCCAAAGCTGATGGCTCGGATAAGCCGGATATGTATGTGCCGGCCCTGCGGGTGTGGGCGTCGTTCATGGACTCGTTCGAGCGTGTGGTGGTGAACCCCGACCATGAGTTTCACCAGCGCACTGCGACCGCGCACAATGATCCCAACGATGATGACCCCGACAAGGTTAATCTGACCACCACCCGCAGCTACGCCGGCACTACGAATAGCCAGACGCCGACGCCGCTATTCACCAGCGATGAGGTGAAGCAGGGCCAGCCCAAAAACTGCGCCACAGCCATTGGCCAAATGCGAAGCGGGGTTGGGTTCGGCGATGGCAGCTCGACCAATGCGGCGAATGCGCTGTTTGGCAAGCTCATGCTGCATGCCAGCGGCCGCAAGCAGGCCCATCGTGCACTTCGCAGCTCCCTCGGCAAAGCTGCCAGCACTGCGCCGCCCAAATATGTGGCTTACACGGATCTGCCCGGCTCAGGCTACTTCCCCACCAACATTCCTGCCACCCGCCCAACCACGGTGCAGCAGGCCACAGGGTTGATCTTCAGCAAGCCCGCTCAGCAGCCGTCCACGGCCACATCGTTGCAAGTGGTGCATCACACCGTCGCGCAGGCCGCATTTGATGCGTTGCCACCCGCGACGGTCAACCCGCCGTGGCAGACCAATGCGCCGCCTAGCAGCATCCAGCGCGCGGACGGCGTGTATGTGATTCAGGGCACCCAGAATATCTTCACCGATTTCTGGAACTGGCTCAAAAACCTCGTGGTCGAGATCACCGACCTGATTGTGACGGTTGCCGACGAGGTCTCGGTCGGCATCAAGATGATCGTGAACGGCATTGAAAAGGTGTTCAAGGCCATTGTGAAGGTCATCAACGATATCGCCTCGGCCATCGGCTCGTTCTTCAAGATGATTCTCAAGTTGATTGAGGATGTGATTGCGGCGTTGAGTGTGCTGTTTCACTTCGGCGAGATCATGAAGACCCATGTTTACATTCGTGAGCAAGTGAATGCGCTGCTGATGCAGGCTGAGAACGCCCTCACCAACAATGTCAAACCGGCCATCGACGGCATCTTTACATCGGGTGAGACCGCGGTTCAAAATGCTTTCCAGAGCTTGATCGCCAAGGTGGACCCGAACAAACGGGGTAACACAGTGAAGAACTCCGGTTCCACGCCCCACACCGCATTCAGTGCCGGGCCGGGTGCGTATGGCGCAGGCAATGGCTCGTCGCATGCTGTCCAATGTAGCTATGGCCTGCAGAAGGCGAAAGCGAATGCGCCGTCCGGATCAGAGAAGACGAGCGCCACTCAGGCCGGGTTCGGCATCAACCTGGCTGCCGATGATCCCATTGTGACTCTATGGACGAACTTCACCAATGAGATCAGCAGCAACTCGGCGCTCGAGGCTGCCCTCAGCGGCCTGGGGACCGACGCGAGCAATTTATTTACTTCAAGTTCGGCCAGCAGCTTCTTCGAAAACCTGCTGGTCACGTTGTTGCAATTGCTTGAGACACTCATCGAAGGCGCGATGGTCGTCGCCAACGCATTTGTGGATATGGTGCTGAATGCCGTCGGCGACATCATCAGTAGCGTGCAAAGCTTTTTGAACACGCCAATTGATATTTACTTCATCAGTTGGCTCTACAACCTGCTGTTTGGAGAGCCGCTCACGTTTCTCAACGTGATCAGCCTGGTCGCGGCCATCCCGATCACAATTTTGTATCGAGTGATCGAGGGTCACTATCCGTCGGAGGACATTGCGACTGCGGCTTCTGCAGCTGCAGAAGCCGCAGTAATGACTACATCTCCAAAGCCGGCCCCGGCCGTTGCCGCAGTCAACGAACTGGTGACCAAAGTACTGGGCTCATTTAGCGCCGTGCTTTCCTTGTTTGGCGGCATTGTGAATGGGGTCAACGATTCACTGGGTGAAGAGAGCAACGCGTTTCTCAGTAAAATATCTGCGGTCTTGAGTCTCTCCAACACGGCCATTTCGATTCCAATTGCGAGCAGCGCCAGCCCTTCTACTGCTGACTGGATCGCGTGGGGCACGGAGTGGATCGCTGGCACGGTGGGTGTCCTCGGCGCAATTCAGTGGACGGGAGATCTAGCGAAGCTGTGGGAGTTCTATTCGCCCGGCTTGACCACGAGCACCAGCTTTTTAGAAATTCTCTTCTTCAGCGTCGCCTTTGGTGATGATGCACAGTTCGACCCAAACACCGACCTTGGATTCGCCGCCAATCTGCTGTCTGCCATCCCTGGCGTCCTCAATCCGATCAAGCTGTTTTCAGAAGCCGGTGCCGTCTTTGTCGCCGCAGTGGATTTCATCGGCGGGATCATCGTCATGGTGCTCGACTTTACAGTTGCGTTTGGAAGTGAGGGTGCCGAGTTGCCGCACAAGTTACACCTACCAATGTTCCACGCGCCCTCGCGCCTTCTCGACTTTCCACAAGCCAGTTAAATTCACTGACGTTAGACCCGGCATGCAGTTGCAAAGCTACGCCCCAACATTCCTTTGACCACGTTCTCTGAACGGACTCGAAGGGCTGCTGGGGCGCAAGACGTCATATGTTGATGCGTGACGCCCGTATGTTCCACTGTCTGCGGCGCAGATCCGCTGCGCTCGTATGCAATGCCCCAAAATACCAAACACTGAATGCCTTTGTCATACACAGCCTGCTGACGCACAATAGCCGGTGAGCTATGAAAACTTTCGCTTTTGCCGGTGCCAGTGGCCGCGCCCTCGGCATGTATGCCCTCCCGATTTTCAATGACTTCGCCAAGACGGCCAAAATTGTTGGCGTGTTCGACATCAACCAGCACCGCGCGCGTTTGCTGAGTGATGAGACCAATCATGCGCCGGTGTTTGCCGACTTCGATGCCATGCTGAGCCAAACCCGCCCAGACTGTGTCATTGTCACCACGGTCGATCGCTATCACCACGAGTACATTATTCGCTCGCTAGAAGCCGGCTGCGATGTCATTACCGAGAAGCCGATGACGATTGACGACGAGAAGTGCCGCGCCATATTGGAGGCCGAGCGGCGCACCGGCAAAACGGTCACCGTCACCTTCAACTATCGGTTTGCACCCTATGTCACCAAGGCCAAGGAATTACTGCGCGCCGGTGCCGTGGGCAAAGTGCTCAACGTCGACTTCGAGTGGATTCTGGATCGCAAGCACGGCGCGGACTACTTTCGCCGCTGGCACAGGCGCATGGAGAACAGCGGCGGCCTGCTGGTCCACAAAAG
>JBBQST010000309.1:0-5999 GCA_038213625.1 Thermoflexales bacterium | reverse complement strand
GCCGTCGGCGTCATGGTGGACTCGGGCGTTGCAATGGTCACCACAGTGATGACGATGACCACCGGCGTGGGTTGCACGGCCTGGGCTGCACAGGAGGCCAATAGCACCGACACCAGACTGAGCGCGGCCACATGCGCTTTGCTGCGCTGGGCCGCTCGAATAAAGCGCTTCACTCGCATTCCGTCACGTCCTTCCCAAATCGGGCACATATCGCGCACTATAGATGAATGGACCTTGGTATCAATAGGTCTTAACAGGTCATAGCGAATGCGTGATTATCACACTCTCCCCAGGGGCGACGATTGCTCAGTGATCGAGATACGACCCTGGATATTCGGACGTTTGGTTGCTTGTTGAACGTTTGGTTGCTTGGATGTAGAGAGGTAGAAACAAAAGAGAGGAGAAGAACTGACTATCGGCGAGGCGCAATGCGGTGCCGCAGTGAATGCCCCCAACGGGATTCGAACCCGTGTTTTGGCCTTGAAAGGGCCGCGTCCTAGTCCACTAGACGATGGGGGCGCAAACGGCTCAAATCTGGAATTTGAGCGGAGGCGATTTTAACACAGCGCGCCGATTCCCACGCTTTTCCCTGAAATTTAGTGCGCGCCGTGTGCGCTGACTCAAAGTGACGTGAGGTGTGGGGGGTGTAACACGGTGCACTTGAACCCCATGGCGCACCTGATATGCCAATCAAGCGGTGGGCAATATAGATTCACAGTCGAGCGCTGGGCACAACTCTTGAAGTAATTCAGTAACTGATTGCGGGGGTGATTCACAGCCGGCTGCCTGTCCCAAAAACAACACCACTAAATCCAAACAGGTCCAGAAAAGCACTTTTGCAATCCTTGGAGCGTTGAATTGGCTATTTCATCCTAAATTAGCATCAAAGTTTCTAAGGGTGTTCACGAAAATATAGCTTTATTGCTGCTTTCACATAGGATGTCACGGAAGTCCAAGAAATCACTCACAACGGCATGTGGATGCGCTTTCAAAATGTAATAAAGCAGCTAATGCGGGTGAACTGTAGCGATTCTAAGACTTTAGTCCGAAGGAAAGAGTTCAATCCTGACGACTAAAAGGTGATAGTTGAGCACAACAAAATGCAAGGTGAGAACAAAATGATGCACGCAATCTATTTAACAACGAACAACGCTGCAGACAGTGCAATTGAAACGGGTATTTCCGCCGCAGGCTATACACTTCGGCGTGTTTTCAATATTCCCGAAACTATTGAGGCAATAAAGCAAATTCTGGCCCGACCCCAGGATGCGCCCTGGCTTTTGCTGGCCGCTGAGGTTCAGAGTGGCGCCATTCCACTGCTGATGATTCTGCGCGAACAGGCCGTCGACATTCCCCCTACGCTGCTATTAGACCGGCTCGGTAACGATATCCGTGTGCCGGTGCAAGCATTGCAGTTGAATGTGGAGGATTACATTCTGGCCTCGGACCCGGAAATTCAACGCGAATCGCGCGCGCGGGTTTTCGCCGAGCGGGTGGTGATGGATGTGCAGCGGCAGGAGGCCGAAGAAGCCGCTTATGGCACGCGCAACTTGCGTTTCAATCCCATGCACACAACCGCTTCGGGGTCGGCTCTAACCTCGTTGTATGCCAGCTCGCACACGTTAACGGCCTCAGGTGCGACCAACTTTACCTGGGATCCGGTGGCGCACATCATCATGGTCGGCAGCTCACAGTTGCGGCTGAGTCCGATTCAGGCTCGCATCTTCGACCGGCTGTGGTCGCGCCGCAACACCACTGTCACCATGCAGGAACTCATCGAGTCGGTTTTGCTCAAACCCGGCATGGATGTCGATGATGGCGTGCGTCTGCTGCGGCCGCATCTGGTTCGCCTGCGCAACAAACTGGAAACCTACCCCGATCTGGCGCATCGCATTATTAATGTGCGCGGCAGTGGTTATATGATGATTTAGGGCGTGCGCTGTTGGTCCTCTCCCTTGGGTTTGTGCTCCCCCCATGGATAAGGCAGTCAGACAGCCATCCGCTCATTTGCACCGTCCGCGAATTCATTTTCAGGCCAGGAGAAGCTGAAAATGGAATTCGCGGGCGGTGTTCTTTTTCCTTCTGTTTCCATGCCGCAATCAACCCAATCTTCTATTGCTGCTGTAATGCCCCTGTAACACACGGCCGGTATGCTCTTGTCTATGGAAAAGAATACACAAATCCCTGATCGCGAACGGGTGCACGGTGCATCACATGAGGAGACCATCACCCTCGGCGGTGGCTGCTTCTGGTGCGTTGAAGCGGTGTTTGATCAGGTGAAGGGCGTGAAGCGGGTGGATTCGGGCTACACCGGCGGCCGCATTCCCAACCCCACCTATGAGCAGGTATGCAGCGGCATGAGCGGCCATGCCGAGGTGATTCGGGTGACGTTTGACCCGGCCGAGATCAGCCTGGATGACATCTTGCGCATCTTCTTTACCGTGCACGATCCCACTACGCTCAACCGGCAGGGCGCGGATGCCGGCACCCAATATCGCTCAGCCATCTTCTATGAGACCGAGGCACAGAAGGCCATGGCCGAGCGGATTATTCGCGAGATCAACACTGCGAAAATCTGGGACAACCCGATCGTGACGGAAGTGGCGCCGGCCGGTGAGTTTTACGTGGCCGAGGGATACCATCAGGAGTATTACGCCAACAACAGCAACCAGCCGTATTGCCGGATTGTGATTGCGCCCAAGGTGAAGAAGTTCCGCGAGCACTTCCGCGACTACATGCGGGTCTAGGAATTTTTCGTCAGGAGAACAGAATTTACAGGATTAAAAAGCAGCGGTATTACATCCTGTTCATCTTGTAAATCCTGTCAAAAAGCTCGGAAAACGATAAACGGGGAGGCTAAATGCCTCTCCGTATTGGTTTCAAAATACGCGCAGCGGGTCGCCTGCTCTCAGTTCAGCATGCAACGCCACCGCTCTGTATCTGGGATGCTTATTGCTTATTGACGCATTCCGGCATCGCCGGTTTGCACATCAAGCATCTCGAGCCGCCGCAACTCGGCCTGCAGGTGTTGCCGGCGAGTCAAAAGCTGCTCTTCCTGCGCGCCGTCTGCCCAGATCAATTCCTGGGAGATTCGCTTCAGTTCCTTGCGGACATACTTTGTAGTGGTGTCCAAGGTCAACTTATCCATAACTTATCTCTATTCTCCTTTGTAGCTTCTTTGCATTCAAATCAGGTTATGACTTGAATCTGCTTAGCGCTTGTAATCTTAGTTCGGATGTCTTAAGCGAATGTTTGAAAGGAGTAAAACATACTTAACACACCGAACTATTCATTAGTCGCAGACAAATGTTATTTCTGCGTCAGAATTATGCTAAATTTGCTTAATCTTTTGATCGCATGTGCTTAAAGCCTGCAATGTATGTTCAACGGCGTTGTAGACGTCTGTTAATTGCGAGGCTTTGTAGAATGACGACCCAAAATCATAACGATCAGAAGACGACGCGGGCGACCCAAACACCGGCCGTAAATTCGCTGTGGCACAGTCTGGTAGAGCGGAAATTGAATCGCCGTTCGTTGTTTAAGGGTGCGGCGGTTGCTGCGGCCGCCGCTGCTATGCCCATCCAGTTGCGCAGTGCCGCTGCTGCCAGCCCTGTTGCAACAGAGCCGGCCAAATCCACCACCACCGCCGGCCAGCCCATCGACCCCGACCTGTTCTTCAGCCCCATTGCGCCCAGCAGCGAAGACAAGCTGATTGTGCCGGAGGGATTTGCAACCCAGGTTGTCACCGCCTGGGGCGACGAGATTGCCGACGGCCTCACCATCGGCTTCAATCATGACTTCCAAGCCTTCATGCCCATCGACTTCATTGAAAAGGGCGGCGATGTCAATCGCAATTTCGCCTTCTGGTCGAAGCCAGACATGAGCAGCACCGACGGCTTGCTGGTCATCAACCACGAGTATGTGAACCCGATGTTCACCACCCCGGATTTTGATGGCGAGAGCGAGAAGACGCCGGAGCAAATTAAAGTTGAGCAGCAGGCGGTTGGCTTGTCCATCGTGCACATTCAGAAGACCGATGACAAGTGGGCCATCGTCAAGGGCGACAAGTTCAACCGTCGGCTGGATGCGCTCACCCCCATCGTCATGACCGGCCCTGCCCGCAACATCGACGGCGGTCCCAATGCCATTGGCACACTGGCCAATTGCAGCGGCGGCGTCACCCCCTGGGGCACGGTGTTGAGCTGCGAGGAGAACTTTCAGGATTATCCAGTTGCGGCCGCCGACGGCGGCTACGGCTGGGACGCCAATATCTACGCCAAACGCCACTACGGTTGGGTGGTCGAGGTGGACCCGTTCGATCCGGCCAGCACTCCTCGCAAACACACCGCCATGGGCCGCTTCCGCCACGAAAACGTCGCCATTCGCGTCGGTGCCGACGGCACGGTCGTGGCCTACATGGGCGACGACCGCGCCGACAGTTGCGTGTATAAGTTCGTGGCCGACCAGAAGCTGAGCGACGACCGCGCTGCCAACCTGGAGATTTTGGAGAAGGGCAAGCTGTATGTGGCCGACTTCAGCACCGGCAAGTGGATTTTGCTGGACTACAAGGCCAACGAATTGCTGCGCACCGCCGTGGACAGCAAGAAGGCCCCGCTGTTCGCCTCGCAGGCCGGTGTGCTGGCCGACACGCGCGCGGCTGGCATTGCGGCCAAGGGCACGCCGGTGGATCGCCCCGAAGATATCGAAGTGCACCCCAAAACCGGCGACGTGTATGTGGCGCTGACCAACAACACCGGCCACGGCAACTTCCATGGCCAGATCGTGAAGTTGAGCGAAGCCGAGAACAACCCAGCCGGTGAAGAATTTGCCTGGGAAATCTTCGCCGTGGGCGGCTCGCAGAGCGGCTTTAGCTCGCCCGACAACCTGACGTTTGATGGCGACGGCAACATGTGGATGGTGACGGATGTGTCCTCATCGCGAGTGGGCAGCGGCATCTACAAATTCATGGGCAACAACGGTATGTTCTTCTTCCGCACCGAGGGTTCGTATGCCGGCATTGCGTATCAATTTGCCAGCGGCCCGGTGGAATGCGAGATGACGGGCCAGTGCTGGACGCCCGACGGCGGCACGCTATTCCTTTCCGTGCAACACCCCGGCGAGGAAAGCGAAGCCATCGACAAGCTGTCGAGCACCTGGCCGAACGGCGATCTGCCCCGACCGGCCTCAGTCGCCATCAGTGGCAAATGGAGCAAGTAGATCCATTGGTTGGCTGGACAAATCACAACACACCCGACCCAAATCACGCGCCCTCCGAGGCGAGTGAGGCGGGTTCGGTGCCCTTTAATCCCGTTCACGAAAGAACGCTACTCGGCGCCATCGACAGCTACATGAGCGCGTTGGTGCATGTGCGGCCCTACCTGGCGCACGGCTACCGGCAGGTGCTCGCAGATCTGGCCGAACGCTGGCTGGATGAAGCGGGCGCAAACAGCGTTGCTGCCGTGGCAATGGATCAGACCTGGCTGAGCCACTATGTGGCCGGGGATGTTGGCCGGGGTGCTGCGCTGAAGGATTTTCTGGCCTGGGCAGGCCGCGAAGGATTGTTGGAGCGCTGACGACACGTGATAAGAGAGCGAACTTTTCTGAAAAGTTCGCTCTCTTATTTTCCAAACAAACTCTTGATCCGCCGGCCCAGTGAATTCAGCCGATCCTCAATCGCCATGGTCGTCTTGACCTCGTTAGGGATATGGTCGGCCCAGTAGTGGGTGGTTTTAGCGACCACGGTGATGACGTTTTTGATCTCGCCCTTAAGCGTGTAATGCTCGCCGCACGGCACCAGCAATACACCCCCCTCGGCCTTCACCTCGACATTCTCCTGAAGGCCGGCCGTGGCCAGCCACTCGGCCATGTTGGTGTTGTCGCACTGCACCGCGATCCAACCCGGCGAGTGTGGCCGCGCTTTTAATCCACTCACCAGATAGATGCCGCGAATGATTTCATCCTGTGCGGTGCGATAGCCCTGACTATGAATGTCGATGCCG
>JBBQST010000308.1:0-6003 GCA_038213625.1 Thermoflexales bacterium | reverse complement strand
GGTGGTGTCGCCTACGACGACGATGTCTTCGACGCGGGCGCCGAACTGCATCGGCACGAAGATGCTGGGCTCGGCGGTGAAGCACATGCCGGGTTGCAGCACGGTGGTGTCGCCCTTGATCAGGAACGGCGGCTCGTGCACATCCATGCCGATGCCGTGGCCGAGGCGGTGACGGAAGGCATGGCCATAGCCGGCATCAACGATGACAGCGCGCGCGGCAGCGTCAGCCTGCTCACAGGTGTTGCCGGTCTTGAGTGCGGCAATGCCGGCGGCTTGCGACGCGATCACCAGATCGTAAATCTTGCGGTATTCGGCATCGGGCTCGCCAAAAAACACGCTGCGGCCGAAGTCGTAGCAGTAGCCGTCCAGCACGCTGCCGAAGTCGAACGAGATCGACACCGGCGCTTCCAGTGGGATCAGCAACACCTCGTCCTTGTTATCGAACTTGAACGGGAAGTTGCGGCCCATGTTGTAGAAGCTGGTCTGGAACGAGGGCGCGAACGAGCCGTGTTTGGTCAGCTGATAGTTGGTCTCGGTGATGAGATCAAGCGTGGTCATGCCGGGCTTGATGCGCGCCAGCGTGTCCACGTAGGCGGCCTCGGTGATGGCGCCGGCCTTGCGCAGGATGTCCAACTCATCGGCATCCTTGATGAGCCGCAAGGGCCGCAGCAGGGCCGAGGCCGATGACAGTTTGAGACCCGCGATCAGCATTTGCAGGTTAAGCACCGTCTCGGCACGGGCGCGATCTTCGATGGCGACCGAAGCGCCATCGGCAATCCCCAGCGTGGCAAGCACATCGCGCACCAAGGCGAGCGGGTCGCCGGCATCGGGCAACACGCGCACATCAAAGCCCGCGGCGCGGCCGTGGAAATCGGCCTGCATGCGCGGCAGGGTGACGATGGGTGCGCGATCAGCCGCGATCCACGCGCCGGTCATCCAGTCGCCGTGGTACATGGTGTTGCCGAAGTTTTGCTCCTCGCGATGAATCCCGGTGACGTAGTCGAGGTTGGCCGAATAGGGCAGAAAAAGAAGGTCGATCTGGTTCGCGGCCATGCGTGTTTGCACGGCTTTTAAGCGTTGGTTGTAGTCGGGCATGGTGAAGAAGAGTTGTTAGTTGTTAGTTTTTAGTAGCAGGTGGCGGATGGCTGCTGGCGGCTAGTGGTTTTCTGCCAGCCGCCAGCAGCTACCCGCTAGCCGCCAGCAGCCATCCGCTAATTCCCCCGCAACCTTGGGTCGAGAGCGTCGCGGATGCCGTCGCCGATGAAGTTGAAGGCCATGGCGACCATGAAGATGGCCAGGCCGGGGAACAGGGCCATCCACCACTGGTCGAAGAACTGGATGCCGTCGGCGATCATGCGGCCCCATTCGGGCACGCTGGGGTCGGGGCCGAGGCCGAGAAAGCTGAGGCCGGCGAACACCAAAATGGCGGTGCCGAGGTCGGCCGTAGCCAGCACGATGACTGGGGCGATGCAGTTGGGAATGACGTTGCGCAACAGCACCCGCCACTCGGGCGCGCCCAGCGCACGGGCCGCCTCGACAAACTCGCGCGTCTTTACCTGCATCACCTGCGCCCGCACCATGCGCGTGTAATTGGGCCACCACACCACCACCATCGCAATCACGGCATTGGATAAATTGGGGCCGAGCGCCGCCGCAATCGTCATCGACAAAATAATGGTGGGAAAGGCGAGAAAGACTTCCGTCACCCGCATCGTCACATCGTCGAGCCAGCCGCCGACGAAGCCAGCGACAGCACCGATGGCCGAGCCAATGAGCGCGGCAACCACCACAACAACGATGCCAGCCGGCAACGAGGTGCGCCCTGAATAAAACACACGGGTCTGCACATCGCGGCCCAGTTGGTCGCTGCCGAAAAGGAACTCGGCGCTGGGCGGTTGCAAACGCTTGGCAATCTGCTGCTTTTTGGGCTCATAGCGAGTGAGTGCCGGAGCGGCAACACTGATCACCACCCACGCCGCGAAAATAATCAGCCCAATCGTGGCCAAAGGATTTCGCCGCAGGAAGCGCGTGATAGTTCTGGTGGAGGGCAGGGAGTTATTCACGAAGGGACAGGTAGGCCATTGCATTGACTCAAGACTCAAGAGTCTTAAGTCTTGCGCATGCGCGGGTCGAGCACGAAATACAGCAGATCAACGACCAGATTTGTGGCGATGAAGATGACGGCAATGAGCAAACTGACGCCCATGATGGCTTGGAAATCCAGGGTGGTCGAGGCCTGGAACGCGTAGCTGCCGATGCCGGGCCACGAGAAGATTTTTTCGGTGAGCACGGTGCCGGCCAGCAAATTGGCAAACGAAAATCCGATGACGGTGACCACCGGCACCAGCGCGTTGCGAAAGGCGTGCTTGAGGATGACCATGCGCTCATGCAGGCCTTTGGCGCGAGCGGTGCGAATGTAGTCGTTGCCCAGCACTTCGAGCATGGCTGAGCGGGTGACGCGGGTGATGAGGCCGGCCGTGAACACACCCAATGTAATCGACGGCAAAATCAGGTGAGACAGCGCGTTGCCGAGCGTGCTCCACTGGCCGGCCAATGTCGCATCAATCGTCATCAGACCGGTGAGGCGCGGCGGCGCAATCATGCCGGGATCCAGCCGTCCAGGACCGGCCACCCAGCCCAACCGTGAGTAGAACACAAACAGCAAGACCAGCGCCAGCCAGAATACGGGCAGGCTCACGCCGATGAGCGAGATGAATCTGGCAATGTGATCGACCCAGCGATTGCGGTTGACGGCGCTGATGACGCCCAGCGTCACGCCCATCAGAATGCCAACCAGGATCGATGACGCGGCCAGCTCAATCGTGGCTGGTAAAAATGCCTTCAAGTCCTCGATGACGGGCCGGCGGCTTTTGATCGACTTGCCCAGGTTGCCCTGCAACAGGTTGCCGATGTAGGTGAGGTATTGCTCGTGTGGGGGCTTGTCCAAACCCCACTCGGCACGAAAAGCCGCGACGATTTTGGGGTCGCTCATGGCACGCTGGCCGAGGTTGGCCACGATGGGATCGCTGGGCACGGCACGCGCAATCACGAACGACAAGAGCGTGATGCCGAACAAAATCGGAATGGTCAGCAACAGACGCCGGATGAGGAAGCGAAACAAGGACACGGGATTGGGATAGGAAGTGTCGGAAGTGTCGGAAGTGTCGGAAGTGCCGGAGGTGTCGGAGGTGTCGGAAGTGTCAAAAGTGTCTGTGATGTCAATCATCAGCGACACTCTGACACCTCCGGCACTTCCGACACTTCCGACACTTCCGGCACCTTTTGAAGGCTATTTGCTGAGCAACGCCACGTCGACGTTCCACTGCGAGTTATAGACGAAGCCTTTCAAACCGGCGCTCAGGCCGACCTGCACACCGCTTTGCACAAATGGCACCCACGGTCCATTTTGCTGGAAGTAATCCTGAATCTGGCCGAACAGCTTGGCGCGTTCATCGGGGTTGGTTTCGACCAATGCCTTGTCGCGCAGATCCTGAACGTCCTTGCTGCTGTTGTCGTTCTTCCAATTGGCGCGCAAGCCGACTTTCTTCTCCGGCATGAACTCGAGATAGTTGCCGGGGTCGCTGAAGTCCGGGCCCCACAGCGAGAGGGAGAATGGCAACTGACCCTGCCGATAGGCCTCCAGCCACACACCGACTTCGCTGCCCTTGAGATTGGCAGTGATACCGACTTCGGCCAGATCGGCCTGAATCTTCTGTGCGCCGGTGGAGAAGCTGAAGCCGCTGTTGTCGAAATCGGGATAAGACAAATCGACCTCGAAACCCTTCTCGAAGCCGGCCTCGGCCAGCAACTTCTTCGCGCCTTCCACATCGCGCTTCAGAGCTTTGTCTTCGCCGTATGCGCCAAAAAAGCCGATGGGAATGACGGACGCCGGGGTGGCCGCTTTGCCGCCGACCAACGCCTTGATTCCCTCATAGTCGATGGCGAGGCGAATGGCCTGTTGCACTTTGGGATCGCTCACCGGCCCACCAATGGTTTTATCGGCATTCATGTAAGCGAAGAAAATCACGTTGCCGGTGGCTTCATACACGCTCACGGCCGGGTTTGACTTCAGGCTTGGTACTTGATCGGCCGTCAAATCCATGGCCACATCGACTTCGCCGGCCTCCAGTTGCAGCTTCTGGGTGGCCACCTGCTCGACGTTGCGAATGACAATGCGCTCGGTGGGTGCCGGCGTGCCCCAGTAGTTGGGATTGCGCACCAAAATGGTCTCGACCTTGGGCTCCCACTTTTCGAGAATGTAGGGGCCGCTGCCTTCGCTGTGACCGTTGAGCCATTGCTCGGCCTTGTCGGTCGTGTCGGCATCGGCTGCGTCGGTGCCGCCCTGCTTCTTTACAGCTTCGCTGTTCACCACGCTAAATGCGTTATTGACCAGCAAGGCCAGGGTTGACGGGTCGGCATTGATCAGCGTCAAAATCACGGTCGCATCATCGGGCGCCGCCACGCTGGCAATATTGCCGCTCAACGACGACGGGTTGCCCTTGATGTTCTTGAGCCGGTTCCATGAGAACACCACATCTTTGGCCGTGAGCGGTGTGCCGTCGCTGAACTTGGCCGTGGTGACCAGTGTGAAGGTATAGACCTTGGAGTCGGCGCTGATCTCCCACTTCTCGGCGAGCAAGGGTTTAATTTCGCTGGCGTTCTCGGGTGGGAAGGTGACCAACGTCTGGTAATTGGCCTTATTCACGATGCCGGGCACAAACTCAAACGCGCGGCCCGGATCCAAAGACACGGTGTCCTCGGCCTTGGCAATCACGATGGTCGATGCGGCGCCAGCAGCCGGGGCGGTGGTGGCGTCAGTTGCGGGGGCTTCAGTAGCGGCTTCGGCAGGCGCTTCGGTGGCAGCGGCTTCTGGCGCGGTGGTGGCGGCCGGTGCAGCCGGTGCCGAGGTGGGAGCGGTCGCGGGGGGCGCGGCGCAGGCAGCCAGCACAAGTGCGGTGCATACAGCCAGCATGGATAGTTTTTGAATACGCATTACTTCTCCTCAAAATGTGAAAACATTTCCCGCCCATCGTGGGAATGGGGACTGCCGCGATTTTAACTCAGTGGGTGTTGCGGAAAAACTAGAGCTTTGAGCTTTTCTGAAAACTCAAAGCCCCACTTCCCGCACGCGGCGCGATGCTCATGGCCAGGTCGAACCCGTGGTCTACGAGGGCGCGTTGAATGGTGTCTGCGTTTGGATGGGGGGCATGGCCGGTGCGCTGTGTCAGCACGGCTACTTTGCGGGCTTGGGTCGGAATGCCTTTCAAGCCGCCCTTGGCATGGGTCATTAGCGCGATCACCAACGCTGGCGTAATCGTCTGGCCCGGGGATATGCCGGTGAGTTGGGCGATGCGTTCGACACGATGCGCCAAGCGTTCATCAAGCCGCTGGCCAATGGCGTCCAGGTGAATCAGCACACACACCACATCGGCGCAAGCTGGAATCTGCGGCTCATGCTCGCCGGGCGCTTTGAGTTGCAAGCCGCGCGCGCCATCGGCCTCGACCACCAGTAAGGCATCGCTGTGGTGTGCATGAAGTTGGCACACTTCGGTCGGCGTCAGCCCCATCAACTTGGTTTGCACCACCGGCATAAAGCTGTCTGGCACCGGTGTCAGATTCACCTCGCCGTCCACCGCTTTGGCCACACAGGCCGTGCGCCATGCCCCATCCAGCGCCAGCACTTCAGGGCCACTGTTCAACACATCGAATACCCCATCCTGGGGCCGCCAGATTCGGGTGGTGGTCGTGAAGATGGCGCGTTGATGTTGTGCCACAGCCGCCTGCACCAGCCGATAGCACAGCGCCGTTTTGCCGCCGGCCCCCACCACGGCCACGCATGCGCCGGGGGGGAGGGAGAGTGTGGTTAGCAGAGACATGGTTTGATGAGACGGGGGACGGGAGACGAAGGTAGGGCGCCGTCCAACTAAACCTTTTGCGCCGGCCATAGGCTGCCCTCCCCCCTCGAAGCAAAACAAGACTTTGAAAAACAAACTCACCCACCCC
>JBBQST010000307.1:0-6025 GCA_038213625.1 Thermoflexales bacterium | reverse complement strand
TCGTGTCGTTGCGTCATCGATGTCTTGCTCTGCTTGCAGGAGTTCCTCGATCTCTTCCCGGTTCAACTTGAATTGTCGTGGCTTGCCCATCCCCCTAGTATGTATCATCTCTATTTCGGAAATCTATAAGTTCCCTCTGTGTCAGACAAACTTGAACAAGGGATGTGCACCTAGCAGAAGTATGGGTCGCTTGAATCACGTATCATGCGGCCATGAGCAAAGCCACCCATCTCACCCTCCCGATACGTTTTGGCACGGTCGGCACCCCCATGAGCGCGCCCAAAAACGGCGGCAGCGTGGGCGGTGTGCAGCGCATCCGCGAGCTGAATCTGAGTGCGTTGGAGCTGGCCTGGGTGCAGAGTGTGCGGGTGAGCGACGAGACGTGCGCCAGAATTAAAGCAGCGGGTGAAGCCAATGATGTCGCGCTCAGCGTGCACGCGCCCTACTACATCAACCTGAACGCGATCCCGGAGATGTGGGACGCCGGCCGCGAACGGCTGTTGGCCGCGGCGCGGGCTGGCTTCAAGGCCGGTGCCACCGATATCGTCTTTCACCCCGGTAGTTATATGAAAGGTGATATTCAAGCGGCCTACAAAATAGGCCGCGACCGCCTGGCTGAAGTGGTGGACACCTTAAAAAAAGAGAAGGTGAACGTGATCCTGCGGCCCGAGACGATGGGCAAGAGCGCGATGATGGGCACGCTCGACGAGACGATTGCGTGGAGCCGCGAGATCGAGAATGTGTTGCCGTGTGTGGACTTTGCACATCTGCACGCCCGGCCGGGTGATGGCACATTCAACAGCTACGCCGAGTTCATCAATGCCCTGCGGCTGGTGGCCAGCGGCCTCGGCGAGCGCGGACTCAAGCGCATGCACATCCATTTCAGCGGCATCGACTACACCAGCAAAGGGGAGCGCAAACATCTGAACCTCGAAGAGGCCGACATCAAGTACAAAGATTTTTTCAAAGCGCTGGCCGATTTTGGAGTGGCCGGCCGCGTGATGTGCGAGACGCCAAATATGGAGGAAGGCGCTGTGCTGATGCAAGCGACTTATCAGCGCGCCTTCCAACGTGCCGCAAAAACAGCGTTAAAAGTTTGATGCTGGATACGGTCATGGCAGCGGCTTTATCGGCGTGGGTGCTTGGGCAGGCTTGATTTTTACGGCCGTGGGCATCTTCGCGCGTTTACGGCTTCGGCGGCACTATTCCTTCCGGTGCGTACCAATCTGTAAGGTTGACATCGTCGGTGACTGCGCCGGCCGCAACCGTCACCGGCAGCAGCGCATGATCCGTACAGCTTTGGCTCCCGCCGCACACCACAAAGTGCGTGTACGCGCCGCTCAAGCTGTCCGAGCCTTTTTGCAAATACGCGAACACCTCGTAGGTGCCGGCTGGTGCCCACACCAGGTAGTTGTTCTGGTTGGCGGTGGTATTCAAACTGACGATCTTGCCAGTGACCGTGTTTCGAGCATACAGTGTGAGTGCGGGAATCTCCTCGGAGGGATACGCCAGCTGACCTCGAATCGCGCCCGTATCGGCCGCCAGTATCGTGACAGTAGAGCGGTCGAGTAACCACTGTTTGGCGGCATTGCTCCACACCAATCGCCAGGCAATGCCATAGCGCGTCGTTTGGGTGCCACTGTTTGTTTTGTCAGTGGAAGTGAGCAATAGCGCCACCGTTCCATTGGCGCCGCCGGCAACGCCCTCCACGGTGAACGACTGCGTGCGGGCAAATCCGGCCTGCCAGCGGTCGAACGCTTGCGTGCGCTGGAAGTTTGGACTCAGGAATGCATAGGCGGCACGATAGTCTTTGGCTGTCAAATACTGGTAATACTGCTCTACGGTCAACTGTTTGGTTTCAGGGTGGCCGGCGTTTCTGCTGCTGAGGCGGGTCAGGCTGAAGCGTGGTGCCCGGCCACGCAGCCGATAGGTTTTGGTGTTTAACCCGCTGGCGCAACAATTGGGCTCCCAACCTGCGTAGATTGGTTCCTGCACCAGCAATCGGCCGGCATCGGGTCGGCCGTAAATTTTGTAACCTGGCAGGGCAACCGCCAGAACTGGCTTTTCGTTCGCATCTACGCTATAAACCAGCACGCCCGTGTTGCCGGCTGTCCCGCCCGAAAACAACTGGATGATGGCCTCGTCCTGCGCATCCCCCGACACGTCACCAAATTCAATCGCGTCGATGAGGGCATAACCGGCCGCGCCACCGGTCGCCTCCACATACGGCCCTGGCTCACCCGCATCGCCAATGGCCGGCACATCGGGATGTTTGAGCGCGGCATCAGCGGTGATGATCGTGCGCCAGTCCAGGCTGCGTAGGTCCAGGCGGGCCGGTGCCGCATGCGTGCTGGACGTGCTGCTGGAGAACAGGGCCGCAAATAGTGCAACCCAAACACAGGCTGTGCGTATAAACCAGTGAGGTGCACGGACGACGGCGGTTGTAGACACAGTGACAGGAATGTGGGTTAGAGCAGAAATCGGTTTCATGTTGGTTTGTCGGTCAATAGGTCAATAGGTCAATAGGTCAATAGGTCAATAGGTCAATAGACCGCTGACTGCGATCTTGCTAAATGCCCAATTTTTGAGATGCTGTTTACAACTGAATGATGGTCCGTGCGCACAAAGTTCTTAGCTATTTTTAAGCTACATTGATATAGACACTACAATCAGGTCACACTAACACGATAAGCTGGAGTACAGCTTGCCGCTCGTTTTTTTGATCAGGAGATGAATCAAATGGAAAATCAAAACCCGAATCCAGATCCGATTGGCCCCAGCAGTTCCGGCTCAAACGATCAACTGCTTGGCGCGCTCACCTATCCGCTTCCCATCATCGGCATCATTATCCTGATGTCCGACACGATGAAGAACAACCCGATTTTGCGCACCCATGCCATTCAGAGCCTGGCATTGGGCGCAGTCTTGTTTATCGTCTCGATTATTCTAGGGGTTATCCCCGTCGTTGGTTGTCTGGCCCCATTGGTCTGGCTCGGCGTCACGCTCTATTACGCCTATCAGGCCTATCAGGGCAAGCCGGTTACCATTCCCGTCGTCACCGATTTTTGCCGCAACCAGCGCTGGATCTAATCTCTAGCTAGTTCGGCAGATCCTAAAGCCGTTCGCTTCTCGCGAGTGCATCAGATCATCTGATGCACTCGTTTTTAGTTTTTCCATGACTGGATGAATTACCGCAGTCTGAGCGATTCACATCGGAGCATGATGGTGCCCCATCAGATTTTTCATAGAAGGCTCGCCATCAAATGTGCGATGAACCGTCTGAGCGTGGGCCTGCTTAGCCTTTGCCGCAGAAGTGTAGCTCGCCCCAGTCTTGCACACGACCGTTGTTCAGCGTCGCCCACAGCCCAATTTTGTAGCCACCTGGCGGGAAACTGCGCCGGTTCAGCCGAAAGTTATTCTCGGTAAATTGCACTTGCTGCCGCAGGCCGGTGGAGCCGGCGCCGCACGAATCGCCGCTGGGATCGATGCGCAGTTCCAGCGACTTGATGCCAAAGATGTGCCAGCGAATCACCAGCTCATCGGGGTCGGCACTGGCACCCGGCACAAACTCAAACGGCACCGGCGTGCAAAACTCGTATTGGGTGTTGCCATTCAGAGTGGCCGCCCAGAATGGATGACCCGGGCCACAGGCTTCCTCAGCCGGCGCAACCGGTGTGGCCGTCGCCTCGGCAATGACCGTGCTCGATACGGTGCTGGCGGTTGTGTCGGTGCCGCTGGTTGAGGTCGATGGCGCCGGCGTAAATTCGATGATGGCAACCTGGGTGGCTGGGACTTCAGTCGCCGCACCTTCCACAGTAGGCGATGCCGTGGGCAGCACGGGTGCTTTTACAACCGGCACTCTTGCTGCGGTGGCGTTGGCCTGCACCAGCTCACCAAACACCCACGCCGTTGTGCCGGCCGCCTCAATTTGCCACCATGTGCCGTCGGCGCTCTTGCCGACCACGGTTGCGGTTTGGCCCTGGGTCAACTGACCCTGCAACGCATAGCCCGTGCCAGGGCCACTGCGCAAGTTCACTGAAGCGGTGGTCACCGTCAGGCTCGGCGAACCGGTCGCGGCGACCACGCTGGTGGTGGGTGCCGACACGGGCGCGGCCGTGCCAGTCAGTGGCGTTGTATCTGTGACAGCGGCGGCCATGGCTACGGGCGAAGACAACGGCGATGCGGTGGGTTTGGGGGCTGTGGTGGGGGCTGGAACCGGCGTGGTCGTCGGCGCATCCACCATCAGCACAATGGCGTCCGAACGGGCCACGACGGCTTTGTTCTGGTCATACGCCTCCAGATACAAAATTTGGCGGCCCGTGGTCTTGGGAAGCCAATCCAGCGTCAGGCCTGGGTCGCCGGCGCGCACTTCCAGCATGGAATCTGATGCGCCATTGACCCACAACTGCACCTCGGCAATCGCCGCGCTGGCATACTCACCCTGAATGGCGATGATCTCGTCCGGCTTCACGCTGGTGCCGGTGGCCGGTGCGAGCAGTTTTAGTTGGGCGGGTTGGGGGGTGGGCGAGGCGGACAGGAAGCCGCACCCGGTCAGGCTGTAGGCGACCACAGCCGTGGCAATGGAAGACTTTAGCGCGTTCAGCGCTTTTGGAGTATTGATATTCATACAAACCTTTTTTAACACAGTCGAAGATCTTCCTGCTGGGGCAACGCAGGGTGAAAACTGGGTTAAGCACTGAATTTTAGTCGGCGGCTGATGCGTAACTGGCAGAGTTGTGCCGTGTAAACCGGCCGCTATTTGCTAGAATCTCGCGACATGCCGGTTGATTGGAACATAGCCCCCTCCGCACCACTGTCGTATCTGGCGGCGTTGACAAACCTGCACCCCGTTACCGCTCAGGTGCTATACGCACGCGGCTTGCACGATCCCGATCAAGCTCGCGCCTTTGTGGATGAAGACGAACGCCACGTGCCACCGGCCGATCCGTTCAAGTTGAAAGACATGCAGCGGGCGGTGGATCGCATTCTGGCCGGCATTGATAAGGGCGAGAAGATCGTGGTATATGGCGATTACGACTGCGATGGCGTCACGGCCAGCGTGTTGCTGGTGACGACATTGAGATCGCTTGGGGCCAACGCGCACTGCTATATTCCAGACCGGTTCGAGGAAGGCTATGGCTTGAACAGCGGCGCGCTCGACAAGCTGAAGACTGACGGTGCAAACCTCATCATCACGGTCGATTGCGGCGCGCGCGCTGCGCGTGAGGCGTTGCATGCGAAGGCGATCGGCCTCGATCTCATCATCACCGACCACCACGAGACCGAGCACGACAGCCTGCCCGAAGCGATTGCGTTTATCAACCCGCGCCGGCCCGATTGTGAGTATCCCTTCAAAAAGCTGGCCGGCGTCGGCGTGGCGTTTCGGCTGGCCCAGGCCTTGTTGCGGCAGCATCGCGCTAAAACGGGCCTGACCAACGGCGTGTCCATGCGCGCGCTGCTCGAACTGGTCGCCATCGGCACAGTGGCCGATATCGTCTCGCTCACGGGCGAGAACCGCTGGCTGGTGCGGGCGGGCTTGCAGCAAATTAATAAGACGCCGCGGGTGGGGTTGCGGGCGCTCATGCAAGTGGCCCGAGTTCCCATCGGCAGCGTGAACGCGGGTCGGGTGGGCTTTGCGCTAGCCCCGCGTTTGAATGCGGCCGGGCGGCTCGAACATGCGCTGGCGGCGTTCGATTTGTTGATGACTGACGACCCTGCCCAGGCCGATATGCTGGCCCATCAGCTCAACTCACAAAACGAGCACCGCCAGCACATCACCACCGAGATGGCGCAGCAGGCTGAGCTGGCCGCGCTGTATGAGCAAGCCGACACCCCACTTTTATTTGCGGCATCCGAGCAATACAACGCCGGCGTGATTGGTCTGGCGGCCGCACGGCTGGTCGAAAAGTATTACCGGCCCAGCATTGTCATCTCGATTGCCAATGGTGAGGCGCGTGGCTCGTGCCGCAGTGTGAACGGCTTTCACATCACCGAGGCGCTGGACGCGTGCGAGGGCTTGCTGCTG
>JBBQST010000306.1:0-6072 GCA_038213625.1 Thermoflexales bacterium | reverse complement strand
CGTATAGGTCTATGTGAACCAAAATTTTGGCGGGCAAATGCTTCGCCCCTACGACACCGGTTCGAGCAGGGCATTGGCTAGAATTACTGCACGTGCAATCATCACCAAATATCCACCGTGATTCCAACCCCCAAATCGCGGCTCTGTTCCTAGCCGCTGGCACTTCATCCCGCTATGGCAACGGCCTGAACAAGTTGTTGTTGCCGTTTGGTAATGAAACCAGGCATGAGTGTGTCGTGCAGCACAGTTTGCGGCGCGTGCTGAGCGCCGGCATCCAACACGTCGTCGTCATCACTGGCCATGATCGCGAGCGGGTGACCGCAGCAGTGGCGCAGATTGAGCCTGCCCGCGCAACCATCGAGTGGGCGCACAATCCCATCTATCGCGAGGGCGAGATGATCTCGTCGATTCAGGCCGGCTTGCGGCACCTGCTTCCCCAGCGCGATGTGGTGGCCGCGCTGGTGTGCCTGGGCGATCAGCCGTTGATGCCGCCAACGATTATTCGCCGTGTCGTGCAGGCCTTTCAACACAACTGTGGCGACATTGTTGCACCGCGTTTTCAGGGTCTGCGCGGGCATCCGGTGTTGCTCCATCGCCGGTTTTGGGAGGAGGCACTGGCGTTGCCGCACGGCGCATTTTTGCGCGAGTTGCTTAGGCGGCATCCGCAGGCCGTCACACCCATCGAGGTCAACACCGACTTTGTCTTGCGCGATGTGGACACGCCGGATGCGTATCGCGAGGCGCTGGGTTTGCAGCAACCGAAGGATTTGGCTCCCTTAAAATGAGCACGATGAATGGGCCGAGCGAGCCGGTTGAGCTATTTGATGCCGAGTGCGTTGAGTTTTTGCAGGGGCCGTGGCTGATGCGGCTGGCCACACTCGGCCCCGATCACTACCCGCATGTCACGCCGGTGTGGTACTTGTATCAGGATCAACGCCTCTTCACCAGCACCGAAACGGATCGGGTCAAGTTTCGCAATATTGCCCACGACAATCGCATCGGCGCCAGTATCGACTGGGAGCCGCGCCCCTATCGCGGCCTCAGCATCAAGGGCATTGCACATGTGCACGAGGACGGCATCCGCGACATGCTCTATCGCATCTCGGCGCGCTATGTGCCGGCTGACGAGCTCGACAGCATGGTGGATTGGCTGTTCAAGGGGCCGCGCGTGGTGCTGGAGATTGAGCCGGTCAGTGTGGCCAAAGTGGGCATGGGTTGGCGTCTGGGCTGATTTAGTCGTCCAGCAAAAATGGCGCGGCTTCGTATAAACGCAAGTCGGCCGCCACATCCACATCCAGCCCCAGGGTGGGTGAGTGATACCAGGCAGGTTCGATGCCGGCCTCGCGAGCGAGATCGGCATGTCGTTGGGCGCTGTTCTCGCCAAAGGCAAATGGAATGGCACACGGCGGCTTCAACAACAAGGCATTGGTGCCGCGATTGTGCCGGTCTGGTGCGATCACCACTGCACGACTGGGTGCCGCTAAATGTGTCATGGCCAGCACGTCCTCGACCGTGAGCCAGGCCACATCGCCATGAATGACCAGCACGGCGTCTGTCTGATGACATTCGCCGCGTGCTTCGTCCAATGCCTCATTGAGGCCTGCCCGGTGCTCGCTGATGACCTGCACGCCCCAACCTTTGGCCCATGCCTGCACTTGCGCATCCAACGTGACTATGCTGACGCGCTCGAAGATGGCTGCGGCTTGCAAGGCGCGCACCGTGCGCCGCAAGGTGTCATGCATCAGCTGGGCGCGGGCCGGCGCATCCAGCTTGTCGCTCAAGCGCGACTTGGCTTGGTCGAGGCGTTTGACGGGCACGAGGGCAATCACAATGCCCATGCTAATCGAAAAACCCGGCCTTCAAAAGGCCGGGTTGGGTGATTGATTTTCGTAGGAGCGCAGCAGGCTGCGCCTCTACCGATGCAGGATTTATCTGCCTGTCACTAAATTTCGATGGCGCGGCTGCACGAGGGCGGCAGCGCGATGTTGAGCGGCTTGTTAATGTTCGAGGTGTCGAGCACAACGTTGAAGTTGCCATCGAATGAGTTGCCGGCCACGTTGGCCAGCTTGCCCTTGCCGTCGATGGCCATGCGAACAATGTAGTCGCCGTCGCGCGCAATCCAGACTTCGCCTCGCGAGAGTTCGGGCCAGTTCTTGATGCCGCGCTGTTGGGCCTGGGCTTTCATCGCCGCCAGATCCAGCGTGTAGTGCTTCACTGCCAGGTCGCCGATCATTTCCTCGCCCACCAGTTTGCCGGCAAAACTGATCTGGCCACCCATCATGCCCAGGAAGCCCTCGACTGACAGGCTGGTGGCGATGCCATCCAGGCCGGGAATGCCGCCGCGTGGCTTGGCGCAGATGGTTAGCAGGGTGTCGAGGCGGACATAGCTCTCGTTGTTGATGGTGAAGATGCCGAGGCTGCGGGGATTGAAGCCGCGCAACTGGCTGGCCAACAACTGGCCGATGAGATTGCCTTTGATTTCGATGTCGCGCTTCTTCCCGGCCGCATCGTCGAACACGGTCATGTCCATCGTGCCATCGATGGGGGTGTTGTTCGCGCCGGTGCCCTTGAGCACTAGATTCATCGTGGTTTGCACGGTCTTGATGGCACCCAAACGGTCGCTGGCTGGCTTCACCACAATGGCGTTGGCGAGGGTGGTGCTGGCGCTGCTGGTGGCCGGCTTGGGCGTGGCCGCGGCTGCGCTGGAGGGCGCGCTGGTTGCCTTACTGGCAGTGGTGCTGACGGCCTGGGGCGTCGGCGGGAGCACGGTTCGGGCTGCGGCTGCGGTGGCAGTCGGCCGTGCGGTGGCCGCACGCGTGCTTGTGCCAGCGGGTGCGACCGTGCTCGTAGCGGTTGCCGCAACCGGCTCATTCAGATTCGAGGCGGGCGGCGGGGGCACCGTCGCACACGCCGTGGTCACGGTCAACAGGATTAGGGGCGCAACATGGCGCAACGCGGCGAACCGCGCAGAAATGGCTTTTTTCATAGTGATCTTTTAGTTTACCAACCTGAATGGCGGCAAAGATGGGAATGGATATAAAGAAAGCGGACGCGTCCCGGCCAGGACGCGTCCGCTGGGTTGACTTGAAGGTCAAAGTTTGATTAAGACTCGTCGCCATCCGGCAACACGGCCACACCGGGCAGTGTCTTGCCCTCCAGAAACTCCAACGAGGCCCCACCGCCGGTGCTGATATGGGTGACGCGATCGGCGACACCAGCCTGCTCGATGGCCGCAACGCTATCGCCGCCGCCGATGATGGTGATGGCGTCGGCATTGGCCACGGCATGGGCCACGGCGTTGGTGCCGGCTGCAAATTTTGGCATCTCGAACACACCCATGGGGCCGTTCCACACGATCATCTTGGCATCTTTCAGGGCATCGGCATAGTGCTGGCGCGTGTGCGGGCCAATGTCCAGAATGAGCCAGCCGGGTTTGATCTGGCTGATGGCGACTTCCTGGGTGTTGGCATCGGCGGCGAACTTATCGGCCAGCACTACATCGGTCGGCAACAAAATCTTGTCGCCGGCTGTGGCCAGCAGTTCGCGGGCCTGTTCCAGCAAGGTGTCTTCGACCAGCGAGTCACCGATTTCGTAACCCTGAGCTTTGAGGAAGGTGTTGGCCATGCCGCCGCCGATGATGAGCTTGTCCACCAGCGGCAACAGGTTTTGGATGACTGGCAGCTTGTCGCTGACTTTGGCTCCGCCCAAAATAGAGATCAAGGGGTGCTGCGGGTCGCTGAGCACTTTGCCGAGGAAGTTGATTTCCTTTTCCATGAGCAAGCCGGCGGCGGCGGGCAAAAAGTGCGCCACAGCCTCGGTGCTGGCGTGGGCACGGTGGGCGCTGCCGAAGGCGTCGTTGATATACACATCGGCCAGCGCGGCCAGTTGCTTGGCGAAGTCGGGATCGTTCTTCTCCTCCTCCTTGTGAAAGCGCAGGTTTTCGAGCAGCAGCACTTCGCCGGCCTTGAGCGCCTGGGTCTGGGCTTCGACCTCGGGGCCGACGCAATCGCTGGCAAACTGGACTGGCTGGCCGAGCAACTCGCTCAGCCGGTCGGCGGCTGGCTTCAGGCTCTGGGCCGGGTCAACACCCTTGGGCCGGCCCAGATGGCTCATGAGCACCACGGCCGCGCCGTGCTGCAACAGAGATTGAATGGTGGGCACGGCGGCACGGATGCGCGTGTCGTCGGTGATGGCCCCATTTTTGAGGGGGACATTGAAATCGACGCGCACCAATGCGCGCTTGCCGGTGAGGGGCAGCAAATCCTGAATGGTCTTTTTGTTCAACACGTTGGCTTCTCTCCTAAGGTCAATTTTCCCGTTTTGATGATCTGGCTGTTGCCGGGCATGCGCTGGGGAAAACAAAAATTCGCGCTCGTGGTTGCAGAGCGCGAATTTTAACGTGGAACGCGGCCGGTTCAACTGACAGAACCTTTCAGTGAACCAGCCGCGATGGGTTGCCCCAGATTTTGTGAAACAGATTTAATGCCGGAAAAACCCTTTCCTGGGTTTGTTTGACGGTGGCACATTGTTCCCCGGCGTTTTGGTCATCTTCTCAATGGCGCTTTCAATATCCAATAGATTTGCCTGAGGATGACGCTTCCACCAGGCTTTGGCAAGCGGCAACACATGCTGGGTTTTGCTGGACTGGGGCTGATTATTTTTGTGCTTCATGGCTAAGGATTGGTTTTGTGATTGAGACATGACAGATAAACTGGGATATTTAGATGCGTAATTAAGAAACCAGGAATCAGTTAGGGCTGTGATCTAGGGTGTGATGCGTTCAACCGAACCTGTCGGCGTCCAGCGGCGGCAGGTTGCGCTCTTGTCCGGGCACACCAACTTGTCGCAGTTGCTTTGCCGCACCCGCTTGTAGCCAAAGGGCATGTAGCGCACCCGGGCGTAGCCGCGCGGCACGGCCGTGCGCGGGAACATGCTGCAAATGCGCAGGGATGAGTTGCACGCCATGACACAGTTGCCGGAAGCACACAACTCGGCTGCAAAGCTGGCAGCCGGGCTTCCTAAAGCGATCCAGGCCACTACAATGACAATGGCGCATGCTTTGATGGTTTTGATGATTGAACGGGCGGGACGATTTAAAACTTGCATCATTTTTCCTCAAGGCTACACGCCGGAATTAGGTTGCCAATCAAGCAGCTTGTTTAATGGGCTCAGCCATCCGTATGGCAAACAGCGACGGTTTTAGTTTAAATTTCTTGCCAAAAATTTCACGGCTTTTTGCGACTAACGCTCTACCAGCTCTCAACAAAAAGGTATCTTTTTTGAACTTACTTGCTGCAATCGTACCGAAAGCACCAGACCCAAACCTGTAGTAAAGCTGCAAAATGACTATTAAAGAATTTACAGATGCAACTCAAGGCATCGGAGTTGCAATTCCAACGGCCGAACTGGAGCACATTGCGGCTCAACTGGAACGTTATCGTGAACTTTTGCTGACATGGAATGCCCGCTTCAACCTGACGGCCATCACCGACGCCCATGACGTGCTCATCCGCCATTTTGTGGATTCATTGACCCTGCTTAAGGTGTTGCCCAAACGGCCCATCACCCTGCTCGATGTCGGCACCGGCCCTGGCTTTCCCGGCATTCCCCTCAAGCTGGCTCGCCCCGATCTGACCGTGACCGTGATGGACAGCACCTCCAAAAAAGTTCGGTTTTGTGCCGAAGTGATCCAGCAACTGGGTCTCACCGGCATCCAGGCATTGCACGGCCGGGCGGAGGAGATGGCGCATCAGTCCCAGTTTCGCGAGCAATTTGATGTGGTGACGGCGCGGGCGGTGGCCCCACTGACCACGTTGGTGGAGTATTTGATGCCGTTTGTGCGGCCCGGCGGGTTGTGCATTGCCATGAAAGGTAGCGATGCCGAGAATGAGGCGGCTCTGGCCATACGTGCCATTGGGGTTTTGGGAGGGCGGCTGAGCCGGGTGGAGCCGGTGCAGTTGCCCGGCCTGCCCGACAAGCGCGCGCTCATCGTGATCGAAAAGGTGAGTGCTACGCCGCCGTTATACCCAAGGCAGGGTGGTGGGCCGAGAACGTCGCCGATTGTGTAATCTA
>JBBQST010000305.1:0-6097 GCA_038213625.1 Thermoflexales bacterium | reverse complement strand
TTCATGGCCTTGATCTTGGTCTTGTTGTAGACAATGATCGGCACGATCGGCTCAGAGATGTACGACATCCAATATTGCTTGCCCTGGAAGCTATTGGCCTGATTAGCACCCGCGAAGAAGTTGGCGTTCAGATCGTAGTTGGCTGTTTGCGCCAGCGGCACAATATCAGTCACAATCTTGTATTGCTCGCCCCAGGCAATGTGCGAGCGGTGGCGCGGCGGATACCACACGGCATCGCCCAAGGTGCCGGCCGCAGCGAACGACAAAATCTTGGGCGTGTATTCGGCCGTCCAGCCAGGGATCGTCTCCAGCGTCACCTTGATGCCAGGATTCTTAGCCTTGAAGCCGTCAATATCCTGATCCAGGCCGGTTTGAATCCAGTCGGACACGTCGCTCTTTTTTACCGAGTGAACCCGCAGCTCAACGGCAGCACCAGCGGCAGGCGCGCCAGCGGCGGGGGCTACAGCGGTGGCACCGGCCGCCGGAGCTGCAGCAGGGGCGGCGCAGGCAGCCATCAATGCGCCAATAGCACCAGCACCCGTGGCCACCATGAACTTGCGGCGCGAGATCGCGGTCTTGGGGAAACTGCTCATCGTCTTGGACTCTCCTTCAAATGATTGCAAAAACGGACCCGTGCGGGCTCAACACTGGGTCCACTTGAGTTGTCGCTGCGTCAAAAGCGGGGACTTTTCCACCTTTAACGCAGACCCATGAATTGCCGGTTGCCTTATCTGGTCGCGATGTTCTTTGCACCACTTAATCCATTTCAGAGCATGGGATAAGGTATACCTGCATGAACCACAAAATGAGTATAGCCATGCCCCTCAAACTCGCAAATTCGAGGGGTGCCGGGGATGTAACATCAAACTTGCATGGAATATTGACGAGCACTGATTGGCGCTGAAACAACCCGCATTTTGTAGGTTGGGCTTCATTCCACTGAGCGGTACTGTTCCATATTGCGTACACTGAGGCCATCTCAAATCGATTCACGCTGAAATCGGCACAGGAATCGGCTTTGTAATTTGTTGTCTCCCATTTACTTTTTGCATCTTTCTTTTGCATCACCATGCCAAACATTCGATCTTTCGCCATTCCCACCGTCATGAAGCACGGCCTGGGTGCCATTCATACACTGGCCGACGAGGCCAAATCATTGGGCATGAAGCGCCCGCTGCTGGTCACCGACGGCGGCATCGTCAAAGCTGGTTTGCTGGAGCGCGCGACGCAGCCGCTCAAGGCCGGCAACGTCGACTTCGCGGTGTATGCCGAGGTGGCAGCCAACCCGCCCATCAGCATCGTCGATGCAGGTGCCGCGCTTTACCAGAGCGAAGGCTGCGACGGCGTCATTGGCTTCGGCGGCGGCAGCTCAATGGACACGGCCAAGAGCATTGGCGTGGTGGCCAGCAACGGCGGCTCAATTTTGAACTATGAGTGGGCCGATCCCCAACCCATTCAGAACCGCATTCCGCCCACCATTTGTGTGCCAACGACATCCGGCACCGGCAGCGAAGTGACGCTGTGGGCGGTTATCACCGACCCGAATCGAAAGATCAAGTTCAACGTCGGCGGCACGCCGCATATCGGCGCATGGCTGGCACTGATCGACCCTGAGCTTACGTTCGACCTGCCCGCCCCAGTCACGGCCGGCACTGGCATGGATGCTTTGACCCACGCCATCGAGTGCTATACCTGTGCCTATGCGCAACCGCTGCCGGACTCGGTGGCGCTGAACGCAATGGAATATGTGGCCAAACATTTGCGGGTGGCCTTTGCGCAGGGCCACAACGCCGAGGCGCGCTATGGCATGAGCATGGCCGCTATGTTGGGTGCGCTGGCCTACGGCACCGAGAGCGCTGGGGCCGCGCACGCGATGAGCCAGAGTGCCGGCGGCGTGCACAACGTCCCGCACGGCGCGCTCACCGCTCGCTTAATGGGGCCGGTGATGGAATACAACTACCTGGGCGAGCCGGCCAAGTTTGCGCGCATTGCCCAGGCCCTAGGCGAGGACATTCGCGGCCTGAGCGTGTGGCAGGCGGCCGAGAAGTCGGTCGAGGCCGTGTATCGCCTGACTGAAGAGGTGGACATCCCCACCCTGCAAGACCTCGGCTTTAAGGAAGAGGAAATTCCGATGCTGGCCGAGATCGCGTTCAAAGATCCGCAAACCATCGGCAACCCGCGTGACCTGACGCTGCAAAGCTACGTCAAGATTTACCAGCGCGCGTTTGATATTGGGAAGAAGTAGGAGGCCGCTAGCTGCTGGCCGCTAGCTGCTGGCCGCTAGCTGCCTCTTCATCATGGTGTAACGCCGATGCACGCCAAAGCCAAAACGGGCATAGAAGTCGATCAGGCCGGTCCAGTCGATGATGCAGCCGCGGATGCCGGCGGCGCGAAAGCGTTCGAGCGCGGCGTTGATCAGCGCGGCGGCATAGCCTTTGCCACGACACGCCTCGCTCACACCAATGGAGCCGAGCTGGCCCCACGGCCTCGGCAAGGGCTGTGGGTAGAAGCGGTCCAGCGGCCGCATCGAGTCTTCCCAGGTGGTCTGACAGAAGCCTTCGATTCGGCGCGCGCCGCTGTCGCTGGCCCAGGCCACCAGGTAGTCCGAGAGGCGGCCGTCTTCGCGCAGGAACTCCTCGAATTCAAAGTGCCAGCGGCCTGGGAAGGCGCGTTGCAGGAACTCGTGCATGGCCGGCACATCGGCCGATGTCAGCGGCAGCACGTCAGGTGGCCTGGCAACAGGATGCACCTTGAGGCCATGGGCGAGATCGCAGGCCATGTCAACGGCGATGCCGAGATTCTCATAGCCGAGTTTGGCAAAGAAGGGCTCACTGCCGACTTCGACCGGCGCGCCTGGTGCAAATGGCCGCAGGCTGGCACCGAGGCAGGCTTCGTCCACTTGCTTGTCGCGCAGCCAACTTTCAGCCCAGGTTAGCAATTGGGTGCCGATGCCCTGGCCTTGTTGATCAGGATGCACCGCCATCGCATCAATCCAGGCGTTCTCGTTGACAACGGCGCTGGCCAGCACAAATGCCACCGGCTTGCCGTTGACCATGACCAATTGGCCGGCCTGGATTGCGCCGGTGGTGGGGCGCAGGTTGTAGGCGGCAAAGCGTGGGCTGAACCACAACCCATCGCCACAGGCCGCGTTCCACACCTCGGCAATCCCTTCGTGGTGCAAATGATTATTGGGTTCGATTGGGATCCATTCCATGAATAATGACCTTAAATCATCAAAGCTTCATTTTAAGGTTGGCAATCCGGTTTAATGAAGTATCGAGACGCGATTGTGAAATGATGCCCTGCTCCACCGCACCCACCAGCGCCTCAAACGGAAGTCGGGCCTGGTCCAGCGTGGCAGAAAGAACCTGTTGCACAGCAGCCAGACCATTGGCACTGACCGCGGAGGCAGGGCCTTCAGCGTTACCCATTGGCGTGCCATCCAAAGCGGCCACACGCACGCGCGTATGTGTGCCGCCGCCATCAACACCGATTACATATTCCGGGGACATGCCAAGATTATCGGCGTTTCATATGGCGTTTGTAGTTCAAACCAGTGCTGTAAGGGGAATGCGCACCTCAATGCGAGTTCCTTCTCCTGACACGCTCTGTATCAGAAATTGCGCGCCTAGATTTTCGGCCCTCTCGCGCATCCCAATCAACCCAAAATGCCCGGGGTGTGGAACAGATAGGTCAAATCCGTGGCCATTGTCCTGAATCTGCATCACAACCTCGTCGGCAGTTTTGCGCACCTGCATCACAATTTTGGTGGCCAGGGCATGTTTGATGGTATTTTGCACGGCCTCGACCCCAATCCGATACAGCGCCTCTGTAGCCTTGATGGGCAGGATCAACTCTTCATCATCGACCTGCAATTCCACCTGCAAATTGTGGCGTGCCGACAAAGCGGTGGCCTGCCGACGCAACGCAGCAATCAACCCCTCGGCCTGGAGCGATTCCGGACGCAGCTCATAAATCAACGCGCGCATCTCCGCCAGTGCCGCCTCAGATAACTTCAGCACATAGTTCATGGCTTCACTGGGTGGGGCGTTGCCGGCCTGTTCAGCCTGTTGGATGGCTGTGCGCGCTCCTAGCACCACGCCAAATAGTGCTTGTGAAACCGAATCATGCAACTCACGGGCCAGCCGGCTGCGCTCGGCCATGGCCGCCGCGTGCACTTTCTGCTCGTGTAGCAGGGCGTTTTCCATGGACACGGCCACCTGGCTGGCAAAGGCCTGTACCAGCATTACTTTTGACTCATCAAAAAAGCCGGGGGTGTCGCTGTGCAAGGCCATGAAGCCGGCAACGTGATCGTGAGATACCAGTGGAACATAGATCGAAGCGCGAATCTGCTCTGGCAGCGCGCCAATGACACGCGCCCAGCGTTGCCGATGCGCAATCGAGAACGCATCGCCGGCATCGACATTGTGGATGACCACGGGCCGCCGGCTGCGAATCATTTCATGCAAGTGAACATCCTGATCGGGATCATAGGTCCACAACGCATCTGCCGAGATCTGTATATCAGGACTGGAGCGTGCCAATTGGCGAAGCTGATTCTCAGGCTTGAGCTCCCAAATCCCACCCGCATTGACTGGAATCACCTCTTTCAAAGCCCGCAGCACAATGGCCATAAATGTGGGGAGATCGAGAGCCAGGCTGATGGTTTTAGCAACCTCCAGCAGTTGGGCCAGCTCTTTGGTGCGCTTGGCCACCCGATATTCAAGTTGATTGCGTTCAACCTCCAGTGCCGCCGCAAGATGACGCAATTTGGTATCCGCCTGCCTGCGTGCCAACACATTTGAGATGAGCTCACTGACGACGCGCAACAATTGCAGATTCTCGGCTACGAATGGAATGGTGGCGCGCTGGCTGCTCAGACCCAAATCGCCCAGAATTTCATCACCCCGGCGCAGCAACACGTTAATAAAGGAGCGCACACCCAACGAGGACAACGTGTCGCGCAGGGTGCCGTAAGCCAGCGGCATATCCGCCACCTTGTTATAGTAAATCATGCCGTCCTGCATCAGTTGGGCATAGAGATATTCCCGGCCGGGATCGCTCATCGAAAGATTTTGCGGCAGGTGTTTCCTTGCAGGCTGCTGGCCTGCAAACCATTCATGGGTGTTGCTGACCGTCAAACCGTCCTCGCTCAGAAGAAATAACCGCGCCCCATCTATCCCGGAAAATTCGCAGATGCGCCTCAGGGCGTAGTGAATCACTTCATCCACCTGTTCGGGAGCAGCGGCATTAAATTGAGCTGAAATTTCTCCAATCAACTGTTCAAAATTCAATCGCTGCTGCAGTTGTTCATAGCTGTGCTTGCGATTGAGCGCGTTGCCAATGATCTCGGCCACCACCTGTAACAGGCGAATATTTTTGGGACTGAAATCAATCTGATTTCGCAGCACATCCAGCACCATCTCGCCAAACATGAGGTCATCGCGCCACAACGCAACGGAGGCCCGGGATTCGATGCCGCGCAGTTCCAACTTTGGCCGGCAAATATGCAATTCTTCTGGCATGTCATCCAGCGTAGGAAAGAAAATAAGCTGGCGCTGCTTCAGATAGTTGAACCAGGCAAAATCATTTGCCTCGAATGCATAGTTCTGAATCAAGTGCATTCGGGATGGCAACCCCTCGACCACCCACTCATGCGTATTCTGGATCGTCCATGCGTCCGTATTGAATTGAAACAGCCGACAGTAATCCGCACCTAAAAATCCGCCAATTTGCCGCAGGGTTTCAGTGATCGCGACATCGGTCTGTTCCGGCGCAATTGATGCAAACCGGTTGGAGATATCCGCAACCAGATTTTCAAAGGCCAGTCGATGTTCCAACTCATCGTGAATGTGTTTGCGCAACAGTGCGCTGTTCACGGCTTCAGCCATCAATTGCACGCAGGCAATCTCATCGGCCGGCCAATCCTTTTTGGCATTCAAGGTATCGAGGCCAAGCTCACCCACCACCACACCGTCGCGGTAGAGCGCGACGCCGAGCAAGGATTGAACCCCCAGTTGCATCAGCGTATTTTTTACGACAGAATCTTCAGGCAACGCCAGATCGGACACCTGAAAACACACCACGTGCTGGGACA
>JBBQST010000304.1:0-6097 GCA_038213625.1 Thermoflexales bacterium | reverse complement strand
GGTCGCATTAAGTGGCGGGGTATTTCAAAACCTGCTGCTACTTCGGCGCACCGTGGCGCGGTTGCGCGCGCATGGGTTCGATGTGCTGGTCCATTCGCGCGTGCCGCCCAACGACGGCGGTCTGGCACTGGGTCAGGCGATGGTGGCGGCGCATGTGGCGGCGCATGTGGCGGCGCATGTGGCGGCGCGCACAGTAGCGTAATTGACACCGCAAGAACAGTTGCAAGCGCGCATGGCCGATCCACGCACAATTGAGTCGTTGGGTTGGCCGACAGCGATGGTGATACACTCGCAAATCCACCCAGGGCCGTTGGTATTAGCGGCCTGTTAAAAGCGCTGGGCGACCCCGACATTCAACGTTCATTGGGCTTGCTGCTGGATTTCGCCAGATGCTTTGGGCAGAAAATTAATGCATGAACTGTCCATCGCGTATCAGCTGGTAGAAACTGCGGCCGAAGCCGCCAAAAATGCTGGGGCGCGCAACGTCAAACAGGTTTTCCTGCGCCTGGGCCCGCTGTCCGGCGTTGTGAAAGGAGCCTTGCTGTTTAGCTACGACATCGCGACCCAGGGCACCCTCTTGGAAGGCTCCACACTCGTTGTACGCGAATTGCCGGTGGTCATTTACTGCCATTCACCGTCCTGCCAGAAAGAGGTGGAACTGCCCAGCATTCAAAGCTTTCGCTGCCCCATTTGCAACCAACCCAGCGGCGACGTGCGACAGGGCCGCGAGTTGGAGATCGAATCGCTGGAAATTGAGGTGGACGAGGGGATGGGGGAGAAGGTGTGAATTTGTGATTTTATGATTTTGTGATTTTGCGAAAGTGCGCATTACAGATGAAACTGGGTTCTGATGTATTGCGGATTCTCTTAGACATTGTGTGAAGGTCAAACATGGCTACCCGATATATCGAAATTCGACAGGGCGTGTTGAGCAAGAACGATCATCTGGCCGTGGGACTGCGCGGCCGTTTTCAACAGGCCCAGTTGCTTGCATTAAATTTTGTCTCCAGCCCCGGCACCGGTAAGACGGCGTTTTTAGAGCGCATGATGCGGGATATGCGCGCGGCCGGACACCCGGTGGCGGCGCTGGTCGGCGACGTGCAAACCGACAACGACGCCAAACGCCTGGCCCGCAGCGGCGCGCCGGTGCGCCAGATTGTCACCGACGGCATGTGCCATCTTGAAGTGCAAATGGTGACCTCACACCTGGAGGACTGGGGGCTGGACTTGAACACACTCGAGTTTTTCTTTATCGAGAACGTGGGCAATCTGGTGTGTCCCACCTGGTACGACCTGGGTGAGGATCTGCGGGTGGTGTTGCTGAGCGTGACCGAGGGCGAAGACAAGCCATTGAAATACCCGCCGATGTTTAACTCGGCCGATGTGGCCGTCATTACCAAAATGGATCTGGCCGGGCCGTGCGAGTTTGATCGCGAGCTGGCGCATACGAATATTCAAAGCGTTCGACCCGGCATGCGCATCTTCGAAACCTCGGCCAAAACCGGGGCCGGGATTCCAGAGTTCATCGACTTTCTCATCAGCGAGCGCAAGAGATTGCGCTCTGTGTAACGGCTCGGTATCGGCAAGAAACACACTTGAGCAGAGTTCAAATCTGCAATGCACTCACCCACCCCGCTTCATCAGCCCAATCAACAAAAAAGCGATGAGGAGGCAAAATACGCGGGTGAATCCATTTGGTATGGCAGCAGCAGTGGCAATCCATGATTCAGATAAAGTCGCGGTCTTGCAGTTGCAGGACCTGAATCATTCATCCTCATGCTCACGATCGATATCGAAACAGCGCGGCGCTTCATCCTCGGCAAGCAGGGCTTGTGGCCGGGGCGGCGTTGGCGCGGCATCCAGGGCACCGAGCAAGCTTTGCGCGCGATGGAGTATTTGCAACTGGATCCGCTGCAAATCGTCGCTCGCAGCCACGACATCATGCTGCACAGCCGGATGCTCGATTACATGCTCGATCAGTGGGAGGCGGTGGCCTACCAGCAGCGCAAATTTTTTGATTGGGGTGGCTGGCTGGCCGTCCGGCCGATGGACGAGCTGCCGTACTGGCGCACGGTGATGCGCCGTGAGCGCGACGGCAACTATGGAGACGGGCGAATTCGCCGCATGGCCCACGACCACGCCGATGCCATCGTAGAAATGCGCGCCATCCTGCGCGAGCGCGGCGAAGTGAGCAACCGCGATTTCGAGATGGCCACCCGCACCCGAACCCAAAGTTATCGCGGCCGCAAGGATAGCGCGCTGGCCTTGTACTACCTGTGGCACGTTGGCGAAGTGATGACCCACCACCGCGACCGCTTCGAGCGGGTGTATGCCCTCACAGAACAGGTCGCACCCGCGCAGCTCATTCGCGAAAGTGACGAGGCCGAAACGGATCGCTTCCTGATCCAAAAAGAAGTCAGCTTTAGCGGCCTGTCGCGGCTAAACCGCACCCAGGATTCGTTTCGGCGTGGCGAGCCCGACCGCGCCGCGAAGCACATGCTTGGAGCCATGCTGGCAGACGGCGACCTGGTTGAAGTGAAGGTTGAAGGCTGGAAACCCGTGCACTACGCGCTCAGCAGCGACACCAAAGCGCTGGGTGATGTGAGCGAGGGGCGCACACCCAAGACGTGGCAGCCGTTGGAGACAACCACGATTGAAGAGGTCACGTTTCTCGCGCCACTCGATCAGGTCAGTGCGCGTGGGCGGGCCAAAGTGTTGTTTGGTTTCGATTACGTGTGGGAAGTCTACAAACCCGAGCACCAGCGCAAATTCGGCTACTACGCCCTGCCGATTTTGTGGGGCGACCAACTCGTGGCGCGGTTCGACAGCAAACTCGATCAGACGACCCACACCTTTGTCGTCCTGGGGTTGTGGTTGGAGAACGAAGCGCTGGGCAAAGATGAAACGTTTGCAGAAGCATTGGCGGGTGGGTTTTCGCGTTTCATCACGTTTCTTGGCGCAAGCAAAATAGATGTGAAGGCGATTGGCCAGCCGCTGCTACGTCAGCGCGTGAGTTGTGTTACCGCATAAACAGACTAATCAGTAAGCCTTCAAAAGTTCATTCAGCCAAAATTTGGGATTCGCACGCGGATGACACGGATTTAAAAGATGATCAGGATCAAATCCGTCTTGATCCTTTAATTCCCAAGCGCGGCTTGCCACCAACGATGGCTGTCAGCGAATTCCTACAACTTTCAAGGGGCTTATCTGGGCCGGAAATCGCCATCAGCCGATAGCAGAAGACGAGCCAAAACGGCACAATCCTCAAACAAGGGATCAGCAGGAGACATTCAATTCATTTGAGGAGATCAAATGAGGAGATCAAAAGGAAATCAATATGAACGACAATGTAATGAAGGGCAAGTGGCAGCAGGTCAAAGGTGATGTGAAGCAATTCTTTGGCAAGCTCACCGATGATGACCTAACCCGCGCCGATGGCGACAAGGACAAGCTCCTGGGCGCGATGCAGGAACGTTACGGCTACAACCGCGAAGAGGCTGAGAAGAACTGGGGTGAATTTAACACCTCGATCAGTTCCAAGTGGGATGCGCTGAAGGACAACATCGATGCCGCGGTCGACAAGGCAACCAAAGATATTTCAACGCCCAAAAAATAGCTGCTTAGCCATCTGTGCCGCGATTTTAGAAAACAGCACCTAATAGGTGCTGTTTTTGTTTTCCTGCCACCGGACCCAATTCATTGAGACGAGGGTTACTCCTGGATTTTAGGTTTCATGCCACTGGAATTTCCTTCAATCATGGCCGTATCGGGCGCGCACGCTCAGCCGATACAGGCCGGCCCACCACAAAACGGCCTGGCCACGACTGCGACTTGCAGTGAGGCCATTAGCGGCACCCTGGCGGCGATGGCGCAATACGGTCTCGTCACGCTCGATGATCTTGCGACCCATTCAGACTTTGAAGGACGCACTTTCGTCGGCGGAAACATTGTCAGCGGCGACTCTGCCAATTTTGCAATTTACATGACCACCCCGACCAGTAATCCAACCCTGGTCGGGGTCGGCAACATCGCACTGATCACACCAGCCACGATTACCTGCGAGATCCGGCCACCCAACATCTATCTGCCATGGTGTTGACCAACCTGTCTGAGACAATCCAGCCAGCAACCCGACTTGCGGTGTCAGTCAGAATGAGATAGAGACGTAGGCACATGAAAGGGGCAAACAAGTCGGGCAAACCCACACCAGGCGACATCCCTGGCACGGCCGCATTCAGCGCAGAACAGTTTGTCAAAGGACTGGAAGCGCACCGATCTGTGGCCAGACAGAAGCAAATGCAAAACGCCTTTCCTTTAAGCACGCCCAGGACAATGTGTTCGTGGCATTGACGAGACGCCCAAAGACCCTATTCCGCAGCTGACCCATGCCGGCAAGCTGTCTTATCAGTTAAGCGTAATTACGTGTAATGACACACTTGTTAAATCGAGAGAAACCAACCAAGTGTAATTACACGTAATTACATCAAAGGGATTGAATTAACAATCTGATGTAATTACGTGTAATTACACAATTCCTCAAAAAGCAGTTTTGTCACTTTGGCGTAATTACACGTAATGGCACAATTACACAAGATGAATCGATATAGGACTAGCCGTCATGATATGTAATGACACAATTACTGCTTTTGCGGCAAAATCGCGCCGGCAAGTTTGAAATCGAGTTAAGCGTCAATACACGTCATTACAGCACAGGTGTTCCGTGCTAGACTGCATCAAGGAAGCCTTAAACTATGTCATCCAACCCTTCCCCATCCGAAAAGCGCCCACCCCGAAAAAAAGAAAAGCTGGTGCAAATTCGGGTGGATCCGGAGCTGCACGCACGCGCGCAAGAGAAGGCCAAGCAAAACGGCTGGACCCTCAGCTCGGTGTTGCGCGCCTTTCTGGAGCTGTTTGCCGAGGAAGGCCCTGGGATGGACCCCAAAGACATCGGCCGCGCTTCAACGCCGGCCCCGCGCACGGGCCGCAAGAAGAAGAAAGACGCCTCGTCTTCTTGATTGGTCGCTCACGTTCTCGTATCTTTACTCTGCCTTTTGTTTCTACTTTTTTATGCATAAATGAAAGTATAAATGAGTGTATTGATGAACAACGTCTGTGATTCAAATTGCAATTGACCTGGGCTGAAAGATCGTGCACGTGACACGTTTGACGTGCACGATTTCTGGTGCGTAACCGTTAAGTTGCCCTCGGCCGGTGGCTGGTGCGTTTCTCCGCCGGCAACACCGGCTCAAACGGCGTCCCATCCCCCGCAAACAGCTTGCGGCCCTGCTTGCGCCCACCCGCCTGCTTCAGGTGATACACCTCGGCGCAATAGGCCACCTCACCCTCGTCGATCCATAGCCGGCGGTTCTGCACATAGCCAGGGTCTTTGCCCATGACGCTGATCCAGCCGGCCTTGGCCCAGCGCGAGATGGTCGGCTGTGGCACATCGTATTTGCGGCTGGCCTCGTTCATGCCAATGCCGATGCCGCGCAAGGCCAAGTGCTTGCGAAACAATGGGTGAGCTTGGCGTTCGGGTAGGTGGCGGCTGGCTCGATGAGGCATGGGTGGAGTGTAAGGCTGGTGGCTAGTGGTTAGTTGCTGGTTGCTGGTCATAAGCGAGCAATATGCATGACCCGTGGACTAGCAACCAGCAACTAACCACCAGCCACTCTTTCCGCCTCCTCGGGTGCCCCTGGCCGGCCCACTTCCTTGGATGCATAGACGCGTGGATGCGTTGGATAACGCTATTTTCCGATGAACACGTCGATTTTGCGCCACCTCAACCGCGGTTGAGGTGGAACGTGTCCATGGGTTTGCCGACGTGTCCGGCCACGTATCCACGGCATTTAGAGCGCGTTTGAAGCAGGAAACCGGCGATCGGCAGCAGGCAATGATTGCATCTCCAGAAACAAAAGGGCGGTGATTATTGAACTCGTAGATACGGGGCCACCGGCCCGACTCTACCCATCGACCTCAACCGCGGTTGAGGTCGATTTACGGTGGTGTCCCTTTAATGAGGCACGGCCATTTTCTGCTTTAGCAAGCACTGGAAAACAAGCGCTTTGCAAGTGGCAAAACCGTCGTGCCTCATTAAAGG
>JBBQST010000303.1:0-6110 GCA_038213625.1 Thermoflexales bacterium | reverse complement strand
GGCACAGCCAGCACGCAGGGACTGGCCGTGCTCATCAAGGACAAGGCCGGCGCAAATGATATCAACGCCACATTGACCCGCATGAACACCCAGTTTGGCGAGGCTCAGGCCGTGCTCGACACCAGGATGACGCCGCTGGGGGCCATTGCCGGCTCGATGGCGATTTTGATCCGCGAGGGGTTGGAGGCCGTGCTGGTGATCGCGGCCGTGATGGGCTACTTGCGCGCCACCAAGGCCCCGGCTCGCGCTCAGACCCAGGTGTTGGGCGGGGCCGGCCTGGGCATTGCGCTCAGTCTGGTGGTGTGGCTGCTGGCCCAGACCGTGATCTCGATCAGCCCAGTCAACCGCGAGCTGTTTGAAGGCCTCGTGGCGCTGGCGGCGGCGGCGGTGCTGTTCTACGTCACCAACTGGCTGCTGCACAAGGTGTATGTGGCCGATTGGGTGAGCTTTGTGAAGTCGCAGGTGCAAAAGGCGATGGGCAGCGGCGCGACGCTGGGGCTGGCCGCGCTCGGCTTCATGGTCGTGTTCCGCGAAGGCTTCGAGACGGTGCTGTTCTTCCAGGCGTTGCTGTTCGATGCGCCGGCCTGGGCGGTGGCGCTGGGCGCGGTGTTGGGCGCGCTGGTGATTGGGGCCGTGGCCTTCATCATGTTGCGCTTCAGCGTCAAGATTCCCTTGAAGCCGTTTTTCACCTGGACCGGCATTCTGCTGCTGATCATGGCAGTCAGCTTCGTCGGCAACGGCGTGCGCAATTTGCAGGAGGCCGGCTGGATTGGGGTGAGCCGGCTCGATCTGATTCCAACGGGCCTGCTGCCAGCGCTGCTGGGCCTATTTCCCACCGTGCAAACCACGGCCGCTCAATCGTTTGTCCTCGTTGCATTGGGTCTAACCTTTGCAATCAGCAAATTACGGGCCAGGCCGATGCCGCAAACCAAGACCGCTTGAGGGAATTGTTATTGCCTGGCTAGCTTCGTGTTAAAACTAGAAAAACGCCTCAATTTACCTACTGCGTGTGGTATAGTCGCCGCCGCTTTTCTGATATTGATTCCGCAGCGCAACGTGCAATTTACATCGGCATTCTATTGAGCTTGCCCAGGTTTGTGCGAGCGATTCGCGAGCAAGGTGCTGACCATGAAAATTCTTCTAACTCAAGATGTTGATAATCTCGGCCATGCCGGTGATGTAAAGACCGTGGCCGATGGCTACGGCCGCAATTTCCTGTTGCCGCGTGGCCTGGCCACCCTGGCAACGGTGGGCGCGCTCAAGCGCGCCGATCGCGTGCGCACAGCCGCTGTATCGCGCCGCGCCAAAGAGAAAGATGACATTGACGCGACCGCCCAGGTCATCAATGGCATGACGATTTATTTCATCGCGCGCGCCGGCGAGAAGGGCAAGCTGTTCGGCTCGATCACCTCGGCCCAGATTGCCGCCGAGATCAGCAAGAAGCTGGGCCGTGAGCTGGACAAGCGCAAAGTGGCTTTGCGCGAGCCCCTGCGCGACACCGGCAGCCATGCTGTGACGGTCCGGCTGTCCGCCGAGTCCACCCCGCAGGTGACGGTTGTGGTGAGCACCGAGGGTGCGCCGTCGGCCACGACGACCGTAGCGGCACCCGCTGCGCCGGCAGAAGCACCCGCCGAACCGGTTGCGGAGGCCTCAGCCTGACAGACCCATTAACCACTGTGGATTGAATTTTGACCTCGAAAGGTGGCGCACAATGCGCACACTTTTCGAGGTCTTCTTTTTGAAATGTGCCCTCCCTCTCACGCTTCTGAAGATTCCAGTTCAGCCCAATGGGCAGAGCAGTGGATGGGCGATTTGAACTGCCCCTTGTGCGGATCAGCCTACGAGGCGGATCAACTCCACCCCATTCGCAAAGATTCGGATCGTTGGACGTTATCGGTGCAGTGCTTCTGTTGCGGCACCGGCAGCTTGATCACCACGCCGGCATTTATGGCCGATGAGTTCACATCCGATGCCCACAACCAGCAGCCACTGCTCCCCCTTACAGTGGATGATGTGCTGGAGTGGCACCAGCTTTTGCAGCAGTTTCAGGGAGATTGGATGAGGTTGTGGATGACCTTGCGATATGCCGCGTAAGCACAGCATCTATCCTGTCATAAGGAAAATACTGGTCGGCTGCAATATCCGGCCGACATTGTTGCCTCGTTCTCCTACCATCATGCTAGAATCTTTGCAATGTCGGAGTTAGCTCGCGTGCTGCGCGACGCCCGCAAAGTTCAAAACATTGCTCTCGATGAGGCTGAGCGCGCTACCAAGATTCGGCGCCGTTACTTAGAGGCGATCGAGGCCGGCGATTTTGATCAATTGCCAGATGGGCCCCCCGCGCGTGGTTTTGTCAAAAATTACGCGCGTTTTCTGTCGCTGGACGGCGATCAGGCTATTGCTGATTTTGAAGCCGAGTTTGGCGTGCCGGTGATTTACGCCCGCGAGAACATTCCACCCCCACCCAACCACAGCCGACAGCGCCGCCGTTCGAGCTATACCCAGCTGGAAGCGCCCAGCCTGCACTACAAGGGCCGTCTGCCCGCGCCCAACAACCCGGCGTTGGAGGAGTACGACGACCAGAATCGCGATCGGGATAATCGCAACGAGCGCGACCGCGACAACCAGCCCTCCAGCTTCAGCCGCAATGCCATCGGCGGGGATTACAACCTCGGCTTCGATGACGATGATGAGATGGCACGCTATCGTCCCCGCAACTATCGCATGGACGACGAGCGGGATGAGAACGGCCGTGAGAACGGCCGTGAAACCGGCCGTGACAGTGGCAATAGAGACGGCGGGCGTGAGGGTTCGCGCCGACGGGTTCTGCCGCCACTCAAACAGCGGCTGCGCGCCAACAAATCCTCATTCCGGTTGCACGGCAAATCGAGCCTGGGCAAGGGCATGTCACTGTCCGGAGGCGTGCCTGAAATTTCAACCATTTTGCCCTCCAAGTCGCGCATGAACGGCGGGATGGCTCGGCCGGCTATGAGCCTGCAAATGCCGCGCATCCCTCAACAGGTGTTTGTGTTTCTGGGCAGTCTGGTCGCCATCGGCGCTTTGGCAGCCCTTGTAGTCATGGTGATTCTGCCCGCGATTCGCACCAGTAGTCTGTTCTCGCGATTTACCACCACGTCGGCAGCTGCAACCCAAACGACCAGCGGCTCAGCCCCTATTGCCGTGACCATCATGGCTCCACTGAGGATGGCCAATACGCCGGTTCCAGGCGCACAAGCCGCACCCGCTGGTTCAGGCGTGCTGCCCGATACCAACCCAGCCTCGGCCAATCCTGCTGCACCTGCCAACCGGGCCGCCGTACCCGCCAGCACTGATGGCCTGCAGCTTGCGCTGGACGCGCGCGAACACGCATGGGTGCGGGTCAAGGTGGATGGCAATGTGGTCTTTGAGGGCATGCCGCCCATCGGCCCCACGGTGCCGTGGAGCGCCAAGAGCAAGATCAGCATCGAAACCGGCAACGCAGGCGCATTTGAGGTGATTGTGAACGGCGTGCGCACTGGCGCCGTTGGCGAGCGCAACACCGTGGCGCGCAAAGTGTGGGACTTGAGCGGACAGATGAAAGACGGCGAGTAAACCAGTATCAGCGTTGAAATAAAACGAAAGCCCCCGCGTTCCGAGCTTTTTAGAAAGTTCGGAACGCGGGGGCTTTCGTTTTATTTCGACCTGGTCTTTTCAGTATTTGCCTTCTGAGGCACCGGCGTCCGTCACAATGGCAATGCCGGCGCTGGTACCAATACGGGTAGCACCGGCCGCGATCATGGCCAGGGCATCGGCCCGCGTGCGCACGCCGCCGCTGGCTTTCACCCCCATCTCTGGCCCGACCCCTTCGCGCATCAGCGCCACATCGGCCAGGGTAGCCCCGCCTGTGCTAAACCCTGTCGAGGTTTTGACAAAGTCCACACCAACGTCTTTGCAGATCTGGCAAACCCGCCGCTTTTCGTCATCGCTGAGCAAGGCTGTTTCCAAAATCACCTTGAGCGGGATGGGCTGAGCGGGATTGGCGCGGCAGCCGGCCAGCACTGCGGCGATGTCCTCGCGCACCCAATCCCACAATCCACTTTTCGCTGCCCCAATGTTGATGACCATGTCGATCTCACCAGCGCCATCGGCAATGGCCTGCTCGGCCTCAAAGCGCTTGACCCGCGACACGTTCGCTCCAAGCGGGAAGCCAATGCACGCATCAACTTTGACCCCGCTGCCGGCCAATCGCTCGACTGCCAACGGCACCCAGCCACCGTGAATCGCCACGGAAGCGAACTGATATTGAGCCGCTTCGTCACACAACTTCTCGATCTGCTGGCGGGTGGCCTCGGGCTTTAGCAGGGTGTGATCAATATATTTGTTGAGGGGAATTTTTTCAGTCATGTTCACTCATAGCTTTCATGTTTTACAGCATGCAAGTCATCCAACGGCCAGTACACCAGCCAGGCCCAGCCAATCAGTTGACTGCTTTTGACCGGCCCCCAGTCGCGGCTGTCGATGCCGGTGCCGCGATCATCGCTCATCAGAAACACCTCATCTTCGGCCAGTTGCAATTGCTTGGCTGTGGCGCGTTGAATCGACAGGCCGGTTTGAGGAATGATGGCATTGGCATACGGCTCGCGCAGTGCGCGCCCGCCCACCAGCACTTGCCCACCGATCAGTTCAAGGCGTTCGCCCGGCAACCCAACTACACGACGCGAGATGGTCTGCGATGGGTTGAGTGGATCGGGCAGCACCACAACTTCACCCCGTTGTGGTGCGCGAAATCGATACGTCAGCCGGCTGGTCAGCACCTGCTGGCCGGCCAACATCGCAGGGCGCATGCTGTCGTCGGGTTGCCGCTGGCTATACAGGGTGCCATTAACCACGGTCAGAATAATGACCAGCATCAGCACCAACTCGGCCAGACTGCGGCCCACAGTTTTGCGCTGCACCGGCTGCACAGCAGCGGTTTCGCGCGTCTCGGGTGCATTTGCGCCGTCAGGCCAATTCGAAGAGGCTGTTTGCATAGGCGTGCCGAATGATTATACGGTGCGCAGTGCATCGTCTGAAGATCGTGCACGTGCACGTTTTACGGGTCACGTGCACGATCTTCCACCTGACTCATGTGCGAGCCAAATACAACTTGCCGCACTACCGCCGCCGGTTCCACGCATCGTTGCCATATTTGGTTTCGAGCAGTTCGCGCGTGATGTGTTGCTCTGCTTCAGACAATGCGCTGGCCGTGAAGTGAATATCCAGCACCTCGGCGAAGGCGTGTTGATACGCCTCGGCCGCCTCATCCCAACCCACATGCCGGCCCAGCACACCACTGATGGTCGCGGCGTGTTCTCGCACAGTATCGGGTGGCGGCGCGCCGATGAGGTAGCGGCAAATGCGGGCGATGTCGCCGTAGAGGGGCAGACTGCCGTGTTGGAGCACACCGTCCACCCGCCGCCACTGCGCGCTGCCGACCAGCTTCCTGCCACCTTGTGAGAGCGGCGCGCTCATCACCTCATAGTCGCTGGGGGCCTCGAAGCACACTGGCCCCTTGGCCTTGTCTTCGCGGGCCACGGCATCGGCATGCGCGTGGGTGACACCCATTTTTTTGAGCGCGGCAATGATGGCCACGGCGATACGCCGGTAGGACGTCATCACATCGCCCTCGGCTAGCGGATGCTTGATCGGCATGGCCACGCTGTAGGTCAGCTCGTTGGTGTGCAGGATGGCCAGACCACCGGTTGCACGCCGGACCATGCCGATGCCATCGGCCGCGCACGCCTCTTGATCCACAGTCGAGATGCGTTGCGACAAGCCCAGACTGATGCACGGCGGGTGCCAGCCGTATAGCCGCAGCGTGGGCGGTTGCGTCCCCGCATTCACCGCACGCGAGATGGCTTCGTCGCGGGCCATGTTGTCTGCGCCAGGCAACTCGTCCCGGTCGCACAGTAATCGAAATGAGAAAGTCACGCGTGGAGTATAAGACGGGTGCATTCTGATTTAGAGGCATTTAAGCCATGTAGGTGTGGGTCTCAGACCCGCCCCAAATGCACAAAAATAAACATACATAGTATCATATAGAGCTTAGTCAATGAAACACCGACCCCAAAAACAGAGTAACGTCAGAAGAA
>JBBQST010000302.1:0-6140 GCA_038213625.1 Thermoflexales bacterium | reverse complement strand
CCGGTGTGCGCAATGCGCCCGAGGTCAACTTCCTGATTCGCGCGCTCTACTTTCTGGTCATCGGCTGGTGGTTCAGTGCCCTCTGGATGGTGCTGGCCTATCTGTTGTGCCTGTCGATCATCGGCCTGCCGTTTGGCTTCTGGATGTTCGACATCACCCCGACCATTGTGTCGCTGAAGCGATCTTAGCTCTTAACTGAGCCGGTCTGCGCCAGACAAAATCCCGAACACAATTTCGTGTTCGGGATTTTTTGTTGGAGTCGCTTGTTGGCTCGGTAGGTTGAAAACATTTGGACAGGATGAACAGGATTAAACGCTTTCTGAACCTGTTCATCCTATCTAAAATTTATAGAAATTTAAAGATTGAGCCACTCATATGACTGGTTTAACAGCCGAAATCAACCCTGTTGAATCAGCCGGTTTTCACCGGCCGCTCAGCTTGCGTGTGCTACACTCGCGCGGCGCATCGGCCGGGATATGATTTACAGGACACGGCCACCTCTTTAGGCTCTCAGGCCGCTCATGGTTTCGCTGGCACCCCGGATTCAGTCGCGCAATTCAAACAGAGGAATAGACATGGCAATAACAGCTGCAACGGCTGATACAAATGGCAAAACATCGGGACAAACTGAATTGGGTGAACGGCAGGGTGCTGTTACATTCAAGGGTGTCCCTCAGACGGTACTGGGCCGGCCGCTTCAAGTGGGCGACCGCTTTCCGTCAGTGACTTTGGTGGCTCCCGACCTAAGTTCAGTGAACCTGCAATCGTTTGAGGGCCAGACCCGTCTGGTCAGCGTGGTGCCGTCGCTGGACACCGGCATTTGCGATGCGCAAACGCGGCGCTTCAACGACGAGGCCGAGAAATTTGGCGATCAACTCAAGGTGATCACGGTTAGTGCCGACATCCCTTTTGCCCAACGGCGATGGGTGAAGGAGGCCGAGGTGAAGAACATCACGGTGCTGTCCGACCACCAGAGTATGGCCTTCGGCGATGCAACCGGCACGCACATTCGCGAGTTGCGCCTCAACCAGCGCAGTATCTTCGTGGTAGACAAAAATAATGTTGTCGCCTACGTCGAATATGTGCCCGAAGTCTCCCAGCATCCAGATTACGATGCCGCCCTTGAAGCGGCCCGCAAGCTGATCCCATCTACTTAACCAACCACAATGAAGACACGCAATGCTGATGAGGTCGGGCCGGCCGCATGGATCTGATCTCCGTGTAGCGTCGTTCGCACCCGCTCACATTGCACTCCCCACCTCATACTCTCATGCCAACTGTTGAAGAATTTGCCTCGCGGCTGGTGGATAACGTCGAGCACGTTATCTTCGGCAAGCGCGAGACGGTCGAATTAACGGCCATTTGTCTGCTGTGCCAAGGCCATTTGCTGATGGAAGACGTGCCGGGCGTGGGTAAAACCATGCTGGCGCGGGCGCTGGCCAAGTCGATTGGCGGCACCTTCAAGCGGATTCAGTTCACCCCGGACATGTTGCCGGCCGATGTGACCGGCACCTCGATCTACAACCAGAAAACCAACGACTTTGAGTTTCGGCCCGGGCCGATCATGGCTCAGGTGGTGTTGTCGGACGAGATCAATCGCGCCACGCCCAAGACCCAGGCCGCCCTGTTGGAGGCGATGGAAGAGCGGCAGGTGACGGTCGATGGCATCACCCGTTCGCTGGGTCAGCCCTTTATCGTGCTGGCCACCCAGAACCCGATCGAATACGAGGGGACATTTCCGCTGCCCGAGGCGCAATTGGACCGGTTTTTGATGCGGCTGTCGTTGGGTTATCCCTCCACGGCCCAACAAATCGCCATTCTGGACGCCCAGCAATACAAGCACCCGATCGAGCAGTTGGAGCAAATCACAAACCCGCATGAACTGGCCGAGATGCAGAGCCAGTTGCGGCAGGTGTATGCCGATCCGTTGATCAAGGAATACATCGTGAACATTGTCGAGAAGACCCGTAATCACTCGGATGTGTATCTCGGCTCCAGCCCGCGCGGCGCACTGACCCTGTATCGCGCCAGCCAGGCCCGCGCTGCCATGCATGCCCGCGACTATGTGATTCCCGATGACGTGAAAGCGCTGGCCGTGCCCGTGCTCAGCCACCGCATCATCATCGGCCCCGCCGCTCGCATCAAAGGCGTCACCAGCGACACCATTCTGGAAGAGCTGCTGAAGGCGATGCCGGTGCCGGGAGCCAAAGTAAAGTAAAAAGTAAGAAGGCAAAAGGGCGGACACTGCATCCGAATCCCATTCCGATTTTTGCCTTCTGCCTTTTTGCTTTTGCCTTTCCCAATGACTCGCTATCGCGTATTCCTGCTCCTCTTCCTGGTCACCCTGGTGGGCGGCTTGCTGTATGGCCGCTCGTTGTGGTGGAGCATTGCAGGCGCGTTGTTTGCGCTGATCGTGCTCTCGCTGTTTTGGGCCTGGACGGGGGTGAACTGGTTGCGGGTGGCGCGCCGGTCGAACGCACGGGTGGCCGAGGTGGGGCAGGTGATTGAGGAGGAGTTTCGGCTCACCAATTTAGGCCGGGTGCCCAAGCTGTGGGTGGAGGTGCGCGATAAGTCGACCCTGCCCGGCCACTATGCCAGCCGGGTGGTGGGCTGGATCGGCGGCAAGAAGTGGCGCGGCTGGCGGGTTAGAACCGTGTGCCGCGAGCGAGGCCGCTTTGAGTTGGGGCCAGTGGCCGTGCGCAGCGGCGACCCGCTGGGCATTTATCAGATGGAGCGCAAGATCGAGCTGCGGCATATCTTGCTGGTCTATCCGCTGGTGTATGAATTTCGCGAGTTCCCGCTGCCGGTGGGTTATATACCGGGTGGTCAGGCCCTGCGCCGGCGCACCCACTTCACCACCACCAATGCGTCGGGTGTGCGCGAATATGTGTACGGCGACAGCATCAACCGGATTCACTGGGGCCTGAGCGCCAAACGCAACAAGCTCGTGGTCAAAGAGTTCGAGCTGGATCCGATGACGGAGCTATTTATTGCGATCGATCTCTTTCAGGGTGTGCATTTCGATCTGCGTGAGGCGCTGTTTGATGAAGGCATGGATGATGCGCCGGTTTTGACTGGTAATACATCCACAGACGCGGCTGCCCCGGTCGTTGAGATGATTGCGCCCGAGCAGACTTTCCCATTGCCGCCCAGCACCGAGGAATATGCCATTTCGATTGCGGCCTCGGTGGCCAAATACTTTTTGCGGCAGGATCGCGCTGTGGGATTGGGCGGGTACGCCAAGCACCGCGAGATCATCACCGGCGAGCGCGGTGAGCGCCAGCTTAACAAGTTGATGGAGACTCTGGCCGTGTTGAAGGCCGATGGAGATTTGCCATTTGAGCGGATGTTGCGGGCTGAATTGCCGCAGTTGGCGCGCGGCACCACCGTCATCGCCATCTCGCCCTCGCCCGATTTGCACTGGGCCGAGGCGGTGCAGCAAGCCACCCGCAGCGGTCTGCGAGTGGTGGCAATTGTGATCGAGGCTCAGACCTTTGGCGGCACTGCCTCAAATGCCGATGTGATTGCGGCGCTGGCCGAAACCGGCGCTGTCGTGCGCACGATCAAGTGCGGCGAACCCATTCCAGAGGCGATTGCGCGGAATGTGGTGCGCTAGCGGCCAGCTGCCAGCCGCTAACAGCCAGCCGCCTGTCGCTAGCGGCTGGCTGTTGGCGGCTAGATCCCAGCGGCCCGCATGCTGGTGATGGGCGTGCCGATGCGTTGCAACACATAGCCCTGGCCACGGAAGTTGGAGATGCGCCAGCGGGTGTTGTTCACGCTCTCGAACTTGCGGCGCAGGCGGGCAATGTGAGGTCGCAACAGACGCAGGGCGTGGTTGACATCGGCCGTGTTGGGGAAGGCAATCCGCGCCATTTCCTCATAGGTCACCAGATTGGGCGCACGCTCGATGAGCGCCTCGATCAGGTTCAGCTCGATGGAAGACAACAGCACTGGCACATCCTCGATGATGAGCATGCGCCGCGCGGCGTTGAGATCCAAGCCGGGCAACCGGGAGGCATTGTTGCTGTCGGAGCTGAGGCGGGCTGGGGCTTCGGGAATGGCCGCGACCATGCGCGACTCGGACTGAGACTTGGCCAATTGAGCCGTAAGGCGGTCGATGATCTCTGACTCGCTGTCGCTGAGCGAGAGATAGTCGGCTACGCCGATGCGCAGGGCGCTGACCACGCGCTCGATGGTGGGTGCGCCATCTAGGACCACGATGGGCGGGCAGGCCGGCAATCCCATCAGGGTATCGGCCAGATCGAGTGATGCGTGGCCGCTGGTGAGGTCGAGCAAAATAGTGGAGACCTCGCCCACACTCACCCGCGAGACTGCGTCGCGGGCGCTGCCGGTCACATCCACATGATAGCCGCGTGAAGTGACTCGTTGCACAACCATATCGGCCGTTTTGCTCAGGCCAACCACCAAAAGTAACCCCGCTTGCGATTTATCTATTCCATTCATCATTGCTGCCATATTCAACCGCTCCCGCCTGTTTCTGCGTTTCTGCGTTTCTGCGTTTCTGCGTTTCTGCGTTTCTGCGTTTCTGCGTTTCTGCGTTTCTGCAATGAAGCATTCATTTCGATGACACAGCTAAATAAATTGCAACATCAGAAACAGCGTTAATTTCTGCAAGTTTAGCACGTTTTAGCAATATCGTGGCGCAGATTGCGCGTTACGAACGTGTTTTTGGAGGAAAGCGTTAGGACGAGCTCGTAGTATGAAGCCTAGATATGAACATTAACTAATCTGTCATACGTCCTTAAAATAAATTGCAGATTCGTATTCTTCTGTATTTAGTTGACGGCTGGGTGAATGAATGACACTGAATATATGTATGGCTTTGTAGAACGTGTGCGAGGTTCAGCAATTGAGGCCGAGGCCGTGTCAAAAGCAAATCCACAACTTCGTTCTGAGCGGCGCATCTGTGTCACATTTATTTGACTTGCTAACAGATGATCTATGTTCAGCTGTAAAATGAGAGGTAATGTTGAATCAATTCTCGTTACCGATCTGCTGTAATTTGACGATTGTTACGAGATGAAGTAAGGCGACGTTATAACGCTTACATCTCTTACTTACAGCGCTTACGACGTTTACGATGCTTACATTGAAAAGCTAAGCCACGCAATACAAACAAGTAGCGAAAGAATTGTGATGATGACACCGGCTCGTCAATATTCAACAAAGGTCAACTGAATCCCAAGCTTGAGCGCCTGTTCAGCCACAATCAAGTTGGCGATGGAGCCGATCAGGGTGAGGTTGCCGGCCAGGGTGGACGCGCCGGCCAGCGTCAGCCAGAGCGGGGAAGTAACAAGTAGTCAGTAGTCAGTAGTCAGATATTTACTGACTAGTGATTACTGACTACTCGCTACTTCCTCTCCCCCTTGTAATCCACAAATCGATAACCCGTGCCGCGTTCGGTGAGGATGTATTTGGGGTGGGCAAGGTCTTCCTCAATTTTCTGGCGCAGGTAAGTAATGTAGAGCCGTAGGTATTGGGTTTCGTCGCGATATTCCCAGCCCCAGACTTTACTGAGCAGGGTTTCGTGCGGCACCACCCAGCCAGCATTTTGCATCAGGTGATACAGCAGCCGCCACTCGGTCGGCCGCAGCTTGATGGGCTTGCCCTCGACGATGACCTCGCGCCGGTTGAAATCCACCGACAGCCGGTCATCGACCACAATCGGCGTCTTCTCCACCTGCGAGGGTAACTCGGCGCGCCGAATAATCGCCTTGACCCGCGTGACCAGCTCGCGTGGGCTGAATGGCTTGGTGATGTAATCGTCGGCACCCAGGTTCAGGCCCTTCACCTTGTCGTCCTCTTCGCCTTTGGCCGTCAGCATGATGACAGGCACACTGCTCTGCTCGCGAATGCGTTGCAGCGTTTCGAAGCCGTCCATCTCCGGCATCATCACGTCTAATAAGACACAATCGGGCAGAATTTCCCGCACTTTCTGGATGGCTTCGGTGCCATTTTCGGCCGGCACCACTCGAAAGTGTTCCAGCTCCAGATTCATGCGGATGAAGTTGATCATGCGCGGCTCGTCGTCCACGACGAGGACAATTTTGGGTTCTTCGTTGGCCATGGCGCGCAGATTATAGAATCCAGTTTGCCGATTTGGCGAAAAATGAATCGGC
>JBBQST010000301.1:0-6141 GCA_038213625.1 Thermoflexales bacterium | reverse complement strand
CCGCATCTGCGCGAAGAGCACTATGCCGTGTTCGATTGTGCCAACAAGTGCGGCAAATACGGCACGCGCTATATCAAGGCCGAGGGGCACATCCTGATGATGGGCGTGGCTCAGCCGTTCCTGAGCGGCGCGATCAGCAAGACGATTAACCTGCCCAACGAGGCCACGGTTGAGGATGTGGCCAAGGCGTATGAGTTGAGTTGGAAAGTCGGCACCAAAGCCAACGCGCTGTATCGTGACGGCAGCAAACTGAGCCAGCCGTTGAATACGGCGTCAGATGAGACTGGTGAAGTGAGTGAGGAGACGACGGAGGACGGAGGACGGGAGACGGCTACCGTCTTCGGTCTCGCGTCTTCCGTCGCTGCCAGCCCGCAACAGCAAGTGGTCGAGCGAATGGTGGAGAAGGTGGTGGTGCGCTACCTGGCCAAGCAGCGCCGCTTGCCGAACCGGCGCGGCGGCTACACCCAGAAGGCCAAGATCGGCGGCCAGAGCGTGTTTTTGCGCACTGGCGAGTATGCCGATGGCACGCTGGGCGAGATCTTCATCGACATGCACAAAGAGGGTGCCGGCATCCGCAGTTTGTTGAATTGCTTTGCCATCGCCGTGTCGGTGGGGTTGCAGTATGGCGTGCCGTTGGAGGAATTCGTCGACTCGTTCACGTTTACCAAGTTCGAGCCGGCCGGCATGGTCAGCGGCAACGACCACATTCGCATGGCCTCGTCCATCATCGACTACATCTTCCGCGAGCTGGCGATCACGTACCTGGGCCGGGCCGATCTGGCGCATGAGATGTCACGCAACAGTTCAAGCGCGGTGGCTGAGCCTGACTACGATGACGAAGAGGTGGTGTCGGAAACCGAGGTATCGGCGGCGCAACTGCGGCTGCCGGCGCGCGAGTTCAACGATGTGACGAGTATGCCGGAGCAGCCGGTGGCGCAGAATGGGTCTCAATCTAACGAGACTGAATTCACCATTCCCTTGACCAAAATTCACACAAACGGCAATGGGAACGGCCAGGTAAATAGCAACGGTCACAGCCATGGTGCAGAGTCGACCTCGACGCGGCCGGTGAGCAACAAGGTCGGCGTCTTGCAGGTGAGCCAGTCCGAGAAGGCGCGCGAGGCTAAATTAAAGGGCTATGAGGGCGACCCTTGCCCGGAGTGCGGGGCGTGGACGCTGGTGCGCAATGGCACCTGTCTCAAGTGCAATACCTGCGGCAGCACGACGGGCTGCTCTTAAGCAACCCGGGTTGCGATCCACTCAATTTACTCAACGCAAAAGGGCAGCCTGATCAGGCTTCCCTTTTGCGTTGAGTTGGGATATTAGACATTATTGGGAATAAAGATTTGCCAAGGTAGGGGCGAAGCATTCGCCTACAAAACTACACTGAACATAGACTGTGGCGGCGAATGCTTCGCCCCTACGACAACGCATTTTGTTATTCCCAATAATGTCTATTTAACATGCCATATTGGGTACGGCTGTTATTACATGCCGGGGGGCGGGGCGACGGGGCCGAGTTTGACGACGCAGGCTTTGGGTGTCTTGATGCCGAGCTTGCCGTTCTTGACGCAGGACTTGGCTGCGGACTTGCCGGGGGGTGGGGCGACCGGGCCGGCAAATGCGGATTGAGCCGAGCTGCCCAGGGCAACGAACAAGGCCGAGGCGACGAGAGCGATACGGATACGCGTGCTGACAGCTTGAGCGTGATTAATAGAGCGCATGGTTTTCTCCTCGAAAAATGAAATTGAGCTTGAAAAATTGAGTGGACGAACGAAGGCATTCACCGGCTGGATAGATTGTTGAAAAAGCAGCAATCCATTGCGTTACAGGTGAGTTATATGCCGGGGGGCGGGGCGACGGGGCCGAGTTTGACGACGCAGCTTTTGGGTGTCTTGATGCCGAGCTTGCCGCTCTTGAGGCAGGTCTTGGCTGCAGACTTGCCAGGGGGTGGAGCCACAGGGCCGGCGAGCGCCGACTGTTGTGGCAATGCCGCTGCGGCAGACATTACTGTCACAGCAGCCAATACAACTACGCGACGACGAAGCATTTTGCTCAACGTAAACATGGAAACCTCCAAGAGATCCAATATGTCCCAGCCTTAAGTTGTGACACGCAGTGAGTTGCTTGGATGGAGGTAAATGTAGGTTTGAAGATCGCAATGCTAGGTGTCAGTGCCGCAACTTAATGCACAACTGAATGATAACAATGTCATTACTGATCTGTAACCTATCAACATACTCGACTTTGTATGGACATTCAGACTAAAAACACACACAAACACGCTGAGAGGATTTGTCAGGCTACGATTTGCCTATAACTGTGCCTTTAAGGGGTACATAGAATCGCCACAATGTATTAAAATCACGAGGTCATGTCGGCGTCTTCCCCACTCCCCACACAGGCCACTCTTGAACCGCGTTTGAAAGAATTTGAGCAGTTGGCCGTGCCGTGTATTGAATGGGTAGACACGATCAACAGTCTGGCCCGAGTCATTGTCGATGTCGATTCGGCCCGCGCGCAACAGCTCTGCAAAGAGGCGCTGCGGCTCTCCGGCGAGTTGAAATATGTCCTGGGCGCAGCCCGTAGTCTGACGTTGACGAGCTGGTTGAATCTGGTTCAAGGACGCCCCGATCTCTCTCTCACCCGGGCCATGCATGCCCAAACGCTGGCTCGCACCATTGATGACGCCCAGCAAGAGGGTCACGCGCTGTATGTCGAGGCGATGGTGCATGATCAGGTCGGCAATTTTGAAGAGGCCCAACAATCCCGCCAAAAGATGATCGCGATTGCTCGAAATCTGGGGGATCGTTCGCTTGAGGCCAACTGCCTCACGACCATGGGCATGCAACATTCGCGACGCGGCGATCACGCCAAGGCTCTCTCCAGCTATCTGGCCGCATTGCGCATCTATCGCGAATTGAAGGATGAGCGCGAGGTCATAGCCCTCAACAACGCGGCCTCGGCGCTGACCCGCATTGGCGATCTCAGCCTGGCGTTGGATTTTGCCGGCCGTGCGCTCGAAAATTGCAATACCGACAACGTGCGCGTGCACACGCAGATTTTGCACACCATGGGTGGCGTGCATGCCGCGCAGGGTGAGGTGGATGTGGCATTGAGCTATCACCAACGCGCGATCGATCTGAATGCCAATGCCTCTGAGCGGGGGCAAGTGACCGACCAGGAATTTGAGATCACGGTGCGGCTGGATGTGGCAACGCTGCAACGCACCCAGGGGTTGCTGGCCGAGTGCATCGCCACGCTGGAGCATGCCCTGACTGTGGCGCAGGCGATTGATGCCAAGCCGTTGCTGGTTGAACTTCACGATCAGCTCAGCAAGGTTTATCGTGAAACCGATCAGGTTGCACTGGCGTTGACCCAGGCCGAGCAACGCGAGGTCACCCGCACCAAGCTTCAGAAGGTTGAAGCCGAGCAATCCGAGCGTGTGATGAAAGTCATGTCCATGCTGCGCACTGTGCGCGATCCGCTCTATCAGCAGCAACGCCTGGCCAGCATGAACCGCGCATAAGCCGGCGATTTGTGTCGTCCACTGTGCGCGGCGCATCATGCGGGCACACCATGCGCGGCGATGCGCAAAATTCCCTCTTGTTCGCATCGCGGCTACACTCTGTCACATGAGCCTATCTGCGACACCGCGGGCCGATGCGGGCATTCAATCACGGCCCAGGCCATCGCGTATTGCCGTGTTGTTGGCGTTCGCGTTGGCCGAAGCGTGCATTCTGGCATCGCCAGCCACCCTGCTGTCCTCCTCTCGTCTGTCGCTGCATCCGTTGGTCGTTGTGTCGGTGCTGTGGCTGGTGCTCTTTTTCATGGCATGGGCGCGTGCCAGTATGGCCCAGGCTGGTGTGCCTAACGGACTGGCCCGGCTGGCGGCACTGGTTGCCTATATCTTGCTGGCCACGACCTGCATTGGATTACTGGGCCTCTCGCTGGATGGCGTGTTGATTGGTCTAGTGGCCAGCCTCATCATCTGGTGGCGCGGCCTGTCGCTGGGCAGTAGCGAGCTCAGTCCTCAGCAAGCGCGCGGCCTGTTTTGGTTGGGCCTGTTTCTGGCCGGCGGCTTAACCATGTTCAACACCCATCCAGCGCGCCTGGTGCTGCTGTTTATCTTTGCAGTGGCAGCCCTGGTAGCGGTTCAACTGAGCGTGCGCTACGCCGTGGCTCAATACAACTACATGAGCGCGAGCGCGCTGGCCACACCTCGCTGGCGGCGCGCCACTTTTCTAATCGTGCTGGCCGTATTGGGACTGATGGTGTTCGATTCGGCCCTGTTTAACAGCGAAGTTGCGAACACGGTGGTGTGGTTTCTCATTGTGGCGATTGCATTGCCGCTGGCTTTTTTGCTCACCACGCTGCTAAGCCTCATCGTGCAAATTTTGCCGCTGGAGTTTTTGCGCCAGCTGCTGGCCCGGCTCATCGCGCTTCTGACCAGTGTGCAGCAACTGACCGACGGCGTGCCGCAACAACAACCTGAAACGGAACTGCAACCGCCCAGCACCATGGACCCACGCTGGATTCTGTTTGGCCTGGCGGCGCTGGTGCTCATTGCCATCGTGCTGTTTCTGGTGCGTCAGGTGCAGTTGCGGCGGCAAACCCAGCCCGCCCTCAACGACACTGATATGCCCGAGGAAGACCAGGCTGATGAAGCCGGCGACCATGCATTGGACGAACAGCGCAAGCGGTCGCCGTTTTCGCGCTGGTTTGCCGGCGCAACGGTTCGTCTGATTTACGCGCGCATGGTTGCGGAGGCAGGCCGGCGCGGGATGCCCCGTGCGCGCACCCAGACGCCGCGAGAGTTTATGCCGGACTTGATGAACGCTTTTCCCAACGCCGAGCCGGAAGTGAATCACATTACCGAAGCGTATGAGGCCGCCCACTATGGCCAGTTGCCGGATACGATGGAGAAGCTAGACGCCATTCGGCAGGCCTGGGAACGCGCCCGCAAAACGCCACGCCCAGACAAGCCGCGCCCGGTGCCGGGCTGATCCCATGCGCTCACCTGCTTCACAGTTCACACCTTCACGCTTTTAAGAAATGAACCTTCAGAATGTCACTACCTTGTTGAATGCCTTGCGTACCAATGTGCGCACCGTCATTGTCGGCAAAGACGAAGCCATTGACGTGGTGTTGATCGGGTTGCTCTCCGACGGCCACGTGCTGCTCGAAGATGTGCCCGGCGTCGGTAAAACAACGTTAGCCAAAGCCATTGCCCGCAGTTTGAATTGCACCTTCAAGCGCATTCAGGGCGCGCCAGATTTGCTGCCGAGCGATGTCACCGGCGTCTCGTATTTCAATCAAAAGCAACAGGAGTTCGAGTTTCGCCCCGGCCCCATTTTTGCCAATGTGTTGCTGGTGGATGAGATTAACCGGGCGACGCCGCGTGCCCAGGCCGCATTGTTGGAAGCGATGCAGGAGCGGCAAACCACGGTCGACGGTGACACGATGGCATTGCCGAAGCCGTTTTTGGTCATCGCCACCCAGAACCCGATTGAGCTCGAAGGCACCTTTCCGCTACCCGAAGCTCAGATCGACCGCTTTTTTGCGCGGGTGCGCCTGGGCTATCCCAGCGAAAGCGAGGAGCGAAATCTGCTGATGCGGTTCGAGCGCGTGGATCCGTTGACGACGCTGCAGCCGGTGGCCGAAGCCAGTGATTTGATCGAAGCGCAGAAATTGGTTCGAGAGATTCGGGTTGAAGCCAGTGTGGTCGATTACCTGCTGAAGCTGTGCCGCAAAACGCGCGAGTCGCTGGGCGCTCAACTCGGCGTCAGCCCCCGAGGCACTTTGGCGTTGTATCGCGCGGTGCAGGCGCGTGCGGCCATGCAGGGCCGCGATTTTGTGCTGCCGGACGATGTGAAGCAACTTGCGCCGTATATCCTGACCCACCGCATTGTGCTGGATGGCAACGCGCGCCTGCGCAACCGCACGGCCGGCGATATTCTGAGCGAGGCGCTGGAGAACACGCCCGCGCCGGTGGACGCGTGATGGCAAGTGCAGTAGCGATTTCCTCATCGGATCGTGGACGTGGACGGCGCCCCGGCCACGGCACGCTCCGCGCCGCCCTGGGAGCCCACCAGCGTTTAGGCTGATGGCCCCACAACAGCAGACCACCCCCCCCCAGAT
>JBBQST010000300.1:0-6146 GCA_038213625.1 Thermoflexales bacterium | reverse complement strand
GAGGGCTTGCTGCTGCGGCATGGTGGCCATGCCGCGGCGGCCGGGTTTACCGCATCCACCGACAAGCTGGGCGAGCTACAGGCCAGGCTGGTGATGCTGGCGCGAGAGGCGCAGCCGACGCTGGGCTGGCAACGGTGGCTGCATGCTGATGGCGAGATCCAGATGGATCGCATCACGGGCAAGTTGGTGAGCGAGCTGGAGAAACTGGAGCCGCACGGCATGGAAAATTTCAAGCCGACCTTTGTGGCGCGCAATGTTCAAATTGTGAGCGCGCAACGCATGGGCAAGGTGCCGAGTGGTGGGCCGGGGCCGCACCTCAAGCTGAATGTGCGACAGATGGGAGAGCAGGGGCCAGACGGCAGGAAGCCGTGCGGCAAGACCTGGGAAGTGGTCGCCTGGCGCATGGGTGAGCGATTCAATCAAGTGCGCCCTGGCCATCTCATTGACATCGCCTTTCAGATCGACACCACCATCTGGAATGGCACCTCCAAAGTGCAACTGGAAGCCAAAGACTTTGTGGTGGTGCATGCAATGGATGTTGCCGGCGAAGCGGTTCAAGAGATTGCGGATTAAATAATTGTGGCTCTCCCGAATTAAACGGGAATCGCAGTGTAGGGGCAAAGCAGCGGGTTCATCGCAGATCAAACCCATACATGAGCCCGCTGCTTTGCCCCTACAAAAACCATGATTTCCCGCCAAAGTTGGGAGAGCCATAATTGTCTTTCTCAACTGAGAAGTTGTTCATTAAGCGCGTCATTTCTGCGAACGTAGGAATTCAGACCTTGATCTACTATCGCGTTGGGGTTGCGCCTGCGCGGGAATGACGTGGTGATGTCAAGACTTTCTCTCTATCACCAGGTTTCACGGCATTGCATACCACGCGGCCGACTTCGCTGGTAACGTCACCGATAGCAGGCCAGTCTGACTGTTCACATTGGGCAGCTTCCCCAGCAGATCGCGCCAGGTGCCAGAGGCTTCGGCAGAAACCGTGATCGTGGCTGGCGCATCGCCCTCATTGAGCAGCACATACACGCACTCGCCGCTGGCTGCGTGCTTGCGGGCGAAGCCGTAGGTGCGTGCCGCGTCGTCGATCCAGAGAGTTTCTAGGTTGCCCTGGCGCAGAGCCTGGCTGGCCTGGCGCGCATTTGCCGCACGCCGGTAGAAGTCGTGAATGTCGGCGTCGATCGAATCCCAGGGGAACGGCACGCGCGCGGCCTCGGCATAGGTGCCCACGCAGCCGGCTTCATCGCCGGCGAAGATCATGGACACGCCGGGATAGCCCAGTTGCAAGGCTGCGGCGAGCATCAGGTTGTGCTTGTTGCCGTTGCACTGGCTGAGCAGGCGCGGCGTGTCGTGCGAGCCGAGTAGGTTCATCTGGGCGTTGAAGAACGGCTCCGCGTAATCGCGCCGAATGGTTTCGAGCCGGTCGTCTAACTCAGAGGGCGTCAAGTGGCCGTTGGCCCAGCCGACGACGCTGTAGGCAAAGCGATAGTTCATCGTCGCGTCGTACTGGTTGCCCAGGAAACGCGCCGTGCAATCGCCCCAGTCTTCGGCGATGTAGTAGGCGTCGGGGTTCTCGGCTTTGATGGCGTCGCGAATGCGGCGGCAAAACTCATCGGTCATCCACGGCGTCACATCGGTGCGCCAGCCCGCAATGTCGGTGCGCAGCCAGTGTCGCACCACGCCGTTTGTGCCCAGAAAATAGGCCTCAACCTCGGGACACTCGATGAACTCGGGCATATTTTTGACTTTGAGCCAGCCGTCATAGTCCGGCCAGTGGCTAAACTCAAACCAACGGGTATATGGCGAGGTTCGATCCTGGCGAGCCTCCTTGAAAAAGGGATGCTCGTTGGAGCAGTGGTTAAACACGCCATCCAGCAACACCCGAATGCCGCGCTGGCCGGCCGCTTCAATCAACTCGCGCAGGTCGGCTTCGCTGCCCAATCTGGGATCGATCTGAAAATAATCAGTGGCGTCGTAGCGGTGGTTGCTTGGTGATTCGAAAATGGGGGTGAAGTAGACGCAGGTGACGCCGAGGTCTTTGATGTAGTCGAGCTTGTTGATGACGCCGCGCAAGTCGCCGCCGAAGAAATCGCGGCCTTGTGGCGGGTGTTCTGGCTTGTCGGTCCATGCCTGATACAACGGCTCCTGCCCATGCACCAACTCGTGCTTGCGGCGCAGGCTGGCCGGGTTGCCCACCGCAAAGCGATCCGGGAAGATCTGATACATCAGCTGGCCAGCTACCCATGCGGGCGGTGCGCCGGCAGGGTCATACACGGCCAGGCTGAAATCGCGCACATCCCATTCACCAAACAGTGGCTTCACCACCCCCTCCATTTGCCGCCGTTCCTGAATGCGCGTGCCGTCGGCCAGCTCGAAGTGATAGCGCAGCAGGGTGGGCCGGCTGGGGGTGAGCAAGTTGGTGCGCCACACGCCGCCCTCAAATGCCAGTGCCATCTCCCACTTTAAATCGCGCTGGATGTCGGTGACTTTGCAGATGGGGAAGGCATCGGCCGACGCGCTGACCTTTAGCTGAATGGTGGTGTTGAGCGGCGTGGCGCGAGGTGGCAGGTGCGGCAATACGCCATCGCGGACACGGCGGGCGGCTTCCAGGTTGAGTTCGTTCATAGGGTTTGCAGAAATCGCTTTAAGTCTAAGTACAAGAAAGACGCCCCAACGGGGCGTCTCTACGGGATTGTGAATATGGATTACTTGACCGCGCCTTGCGACAGGCCGGACACCAGGTTGCGCTGGAGGAACAGGAACAGGATGACCACGGGAATGGAGAAGACGAGCGAGGCCGCGGCGAACCAGCCCCATGGCGTGCGATAGCCATCTTGCAGGCCGATGATGCCGAGGGCGGCCGTGTAAAGATTCTCGTCGTAGAGAATCAGGCTGGCCAGCACGAATTCGCCCCAACCCGATAGAAAACCGAACAGGGCCGTAACGGCGATGACGGGTCGGGCCAGCGGCAGCATCACGCGCCAGAAGGCCTGGGTCGGCGTGCACCCGTCGATCATGGCCGCCTCTTCCAGGTCGATGGGTATCGTATCGAAGTAACCCTTCAGGTTCCACGTGTTAAACGTGATGCCGCCGATGGAATAGGCCAGCACCAGGCCCAGATGCGTGTTGATCAGCCCAAGCGCATTCAGAATGAGATAGATGGCGAAGATGCCGAGCAGGGCCGGGAAGGCCTGCAACGTCAACATCATCGTCAGCACGGAGCTGCGGCCGCGAAAGCGAAAGCGCGAGAGGGCATAGCCGGCGCTGATGGTGATGACCAGCGTGAAAATGGTGGTCAGGATGCCGACTTTGATGCTGTTTAACAACCAGGTCGGGAATGGCGTTTGGGTGAAGATGTAGGTGAAATTGTCGATGGTGGGGTTGGCCGGGAACAATTGCAGCGTGGTGGAATACAGCTGGTTGCCGGGCCGAAATGCCGCCTGAACCACAAAGTAAATCGGGAAGATGGCGAAGATGATCGCGCCAATCAGAATGGCATATAGGACCACCACGGTGACTGGGTTGGTGCGTTGATTTGTCGTAGTCGAAACGGTAGAAGTTCTCATTCGTAAGCCGCCTTTGTGGCATTGGTCACCCGCGAGGCCACCAGTGTGACCACCAACATGATGAGAAAGATGATCACGGCCAGTGCGCCGACGACACCGAATAATCTGGCAGAGTTAAAGCCCTGGTGATACGCCCACAGCAACAAGAGCTCGGTGGCACCCGGCTGGTTGGCGCGGGTGATGGGGCCGCCGTCGGTCATGAGCCGCACGGTGTTGAAGTGCAGCGAGCCAAAGGTCTGGATGGCGCTGAGGATGATGGCGGGCACGGCCACCGGCCGCAACAGGGGCAGGGTGATTTGAAACAGTTGCCGCCAGAAGCCGGCTCCATCCATCGAAGACGCTTCATACACGTCTGATGGGACCGATTGCAAACCGCCCAACAGCACCAGCATGAAGTACGGGAAGCTCATCCACAGGTTGACGATGACGATGGCGATGAACGCGGTCGTGCCGTTGTTCAACCACTCGGGGCCGGTGATGCCGATCAAGGCCAACGTTTGGTTGATCGGGCCGAACTGGGCGTGAAAGAGAAACTTCCAGATCAGGGCCGTTACAAACGTCGGCACCGCCCACGGCAAAATCATCAGTGTGCGCCACAGGCCCTTGAATTTGATGGCTTTGTGATTCATGATCAGCGCCAACATGAGCCCCACGGCGAAGAACAGGATGACGCACACCACGGTATAGAGTAGGGTGCGGCCGACCACGAGATAAAAATCGGGCTCGGTCAAGATACGCGTGTAGTTGTCGAACAGCGATTTGTCGTTGCCGATGGCGTTGAGCGCGTATTTGCCCTCGGGAAACCGGCGCGGGCCGTTGCGGTCGGTGAAGGACATATAGGCTGTGTAGAGAATGGGGAACACATTGAACAGCAACATGCCGATGAGGGCGGGCGCGATATAGGCAAAGGTCGTGAACCGGCTGGTGGCGATGGCCGTGCTCGACACTTCGACTTTGCGTTTGGCCTTGGGAGGATTTGCGGCAACCGATACTGCCATTGATTTAGTCCTTGGGTTAGGTTTACAGCTTATAAAAAAAACGCCCGATACCGCATCCAGCCAGGCCAGAGCAGTATCGGGGTTACAGGCCTGGCTGCGCAGTCAGGCCTACAGTGTGTGTGTCTTCATCGGCGCATCGTAAACGAACGCGATAGAACACGAAAAGACGGGCTTACTTCAGGTCTTGCACCTTCTCGGCAAATAGATCGGCGCCGTCTTTCACGGCCTGCTCCGGCGTCGAAGCACCCGTCCAGATCGCCTCGACCGTCTTGGCGGTGGGGTCCCACATGGCATCGATGAATTCGGTGTTGGGCAACGGCGTGCCATTGGCCGCCTGGGCAATGAAGCCGGCGATGATCGGGTCGGTCTTGACCTGCTCCTGGGCGGCGGTGTTGGCCGGCACCTGCTTGTTCACCTTGGCCAGCTCGGCCTGTACTTCGGTGGTGCCGTAATACTTCATCACTTCCACGGCATCGGCCGCGTTCTTGGCTTTGTTGGCTAGCATCAGCATCTTGACGCCGACGAAGGGCTTGGCGGGCTGGCCGCTGCTGCTCACGATCGGCAGGGGGGTCAGCGAGACATCAATGCCAGCGCCGATGTAGTCGGCGATCGACCAGGGGCCGTTCATGATGCAAGCGGACTTGCCATCCTTGAACAGGGTATCGGCCACGCCATAGTCAATGTCCTTGGGCATGATCTCGGTGAAGCTCTTGATCAGATTCGCGGCTTTAATGCCGTTTTCGCTCGCAAGCTCGGTGGTGCCTTCTGGAGTGACCAGCGTGACGCCGGCACCCTGCCACCAGGGGGCGGAGAAATACGCGTCGTTCTTGGCGTTGTAGACGAACAGATACTTGTCCGGGGCCGCGTTATAGGTCTTGGCTTGGGCAATCAGATCGTCGGTGGTCTTGGGCAACTGGTCGCTCTTGATCAGGGCGTTGTTGCAGATCATGGTCAGGGCTTCCATCGACTCGGGAATGCCATACACCTTGCCGTCGTAGACCATGGCCGTGGCGGCCACATCGGTGAAGTTCGCTTTCAGATAGGCCTCGTCCACGCCCAGATCGTTCAGCGGCTGAATGGCTTCGGCCAGCACGTTCTTGCCGATGGCATCGTCCACCCAAGAGATAACGTCAGGGCCCTGGCCGGTCGGCACCGCAATGGATACTTTTTGGGCTATATCGGTGACTTTCAACAGCTCAATCGTGATGCCGTTCTTGGTGGCGTAATCGGCGAAGATTTTCTCGATAGCTTTGCGGTATGCGCCGTCCCAGCCGTGCCAGATCACCACTTTGCGGTCGCCGCTGCCGAAGACGGCCGGCGGCTCGGCGGTGGGTTCGGCTGTTGCCCCTTCTGCAGGTGCTGCCGGCGCTTCGGTGGCTGCGGCGGCAGCCGGTGACTCAGTGGCTGCACTGGCCGAAGCTTCAGTGGCCGCGGCTGGGGCAGCCGGAGCTGTGGTTGCTGCGGGGGCAGCGCCGCCGCACGCCGCGAGGATCATACTGGCTGCGATGGCTAACGAACTCAAAACGAACTTGGTTCTGTTCATCTCTTTCCTCCTGGAAAAGGGTTCACTTTGGGCAAC
>JBBQST010000299.1:0-6173 GCA_038213625.1 Thermoflexales bacterium | reverse complement strand
ATCAGCGACTCCCCTTTAGGGGTCGGGGGTCCATTGACGAAGCTCAAGATGAGCCTAACGCTGCTTAATTTCGTGCCTATGGGGCGGGTCTGAGACCCACCCCTACATGGCTTAAATGCCTCTAAATCAGAATGCACCCGTTGTTAGTTGTTAGTGCGGAAAGACGCCTACTAAAATCTGGCTCCAACGACTAACAACTAATCACTAACAACTAACCACTCCCCCATGTCCCACCTTATTTTTATTGCCTCGAACAACGCGCACAAACACCAGGAGATGCGCGAGATTTTTGCGTTGCACGGCGTGGATGATGTGACCTGGTTGTCGCCCAAATTACTGGGCCTCGACCTCGACCCTGATGAAACCGCCGACACCTACACCGGCAATGCCCTCATCAAAGCGCGCGAATTTGTGGCCGCAGTGCGCGGTCTGCAAGCCAGCGGTCTGCAAGCCAGCGGTCTGCAAGCCAGCGGCGAGAGTCAATATGATCTGAAAAGCATGTGGATTCTGGCCGATGACTCTGGTCTGGAAGTGGATGTATTGGACGGCCGACCGGGCTTGCGCTCGGCGCGCTATCACAAGGCCGCGCCCAATGGCGATGGCTGCACAGCGCTGTTGAGCGAGATGAACGGCGTGCCGGATCACGCCCGCACGGCGCGCTTCCGGGCCGTCATCGTGCTCACCCAGATCGATGGGGTGGAGCACCTGTTTGAAGGGGTGTGCGAGGGCCGGATCACCCACGAGATTCGCGGCGCGCACGGCTTTGGCTTCGATCCCGTGTTCGACATCGGCGACGGTCGCACCATGGCTGAGATTTCGGCCAATGAGAAGTCCGGCATCAGCCACCGTGGTCGGGCCGTCAAACAAGCCATCGAACTGTTGCGGCAGCGCGCTCATGCGCCGTAGGGGTTAAGACCAGGATTTTGAACAGAATGACAAAATGAACAAAATAGAATGATTTTCAGTGTGTCTGATTCTGTAAATTCTGTCATCCTGTCCAAAATCCGTTCTGATTCTGCCACCCATTTTTAACTACTGGGTCTATAAATCAATATGAAAATCATACGGTTCGAGTTGCTGAAGGTGGTGCAGCCTGATCTGGCTCACGCCGGCGGCATCACCGAGTGCCGAAAGATTGCGGCGATTGCCGAGGCTGGGTTTGCCAGAGTGGCTCTACACGCGCCGCTCAGCCCGCTCGCACTGGCGGCCAGCATTCAACTCGATGCCCATTTGCCAAATTTTCTGGTGCAAGAGCACAATGAGGTGAATGACTGGCGCGAGAATGGCCGAACTTACATCGGCAAGGGGTATTTGCAAAACCCATTCGTGTTGGATCGCGCAGGATGTGTGGCCGTGCCCCAAACGCCGGGGCTGGGCATCGAACTGGATGAGGACGGCATGCGCGAGATCATGCAGATGCCGTGGCAGGCACAGCGAGGCTAGTGTGACAGATAAAAATGGAATGGGAACGGGAATGGAAATGGGAATGCATAAAGGAGTCCAAAATGGAATTCCCGCCAATGAAGGTGATGGAACGCCTCGGACAACGATGACCGCGATTGAAAAATTTGAAATTGCGTTGAAGGCCTGGAGCCGCAACGACGTTGTGGAAGCGCTTCGTATGACCGAAGACGCGGCATCGCACGAGCCTGAGAGCCTGGTCTACCGCGAGGCGATGGTGTATTTGCAGCGGGTGTTGCGCGACGGCAAACAAAGCGTCTACGTCTCGCCCGATGGCTTTAGCGCCTTCATTCGCGGCGGCGGCAATGTTGGGCTGTATGCCAACACCAGCAACGAGCTGCGCATCGCCTATGAAGAATATGCCTCGCTCAGCCTGCTGGACATTGGCGTGGGCGATGGTCTGGCGTTGTTGCCGGCGCTGACGCCGAACATCCATCAGCTCGATGTCGTGGAACCCTCGGCCGCCATGTTGCCCAATACGCGATTGCGGCTGGATACGTTGGGCGTGCATCATCGCGCGTTCAACGGCACGGTTCAGGAGCTGATGGCCCAAAAGCCGTTTGGGGTGATGGAGTGGGATGTGATCCAGGCGACATTTAGTTTGCAATCGGTGCCGCCGGAGGATCGGCCACAGGTATTTGCCTGGCTCAGCGAGAACGGCAAGCGCGTGCTCATCGCCGAGTTCGACACGCCAATTTTTGCCGACCCCTTTGCGCCGGAGTGGGTGAAATTTGTGGTCGAGCGCTATGAGAAGGGGCTGGCCGAGTATGAGCGGAGTGGAGACGATGCCGAGCTCGACATTGAACGGGAGAACCTGGTGGCGCAAGGCTTTTTGATGCCGGTGATGTTTGGCTACTTCGATACCGGCGCGGCCCGCACCAACTGGGAGAACCCCATCGTGGATTGGATCGATCTGCTCAAGGATGCCGGCTTCTCCAAGGTGGAGGCGAAATTGCTCTATCCCTATTGGTGGGGCAAGGCGTTTTTGATTGATGCGAGCTGAAGTGAGTGGTTAGTGATTGGTTGTTAGTGATTAGTGATTAGTGGTTGAAATGGCGATTGCGATTGGGCTGGTGTTGGTTGCGGTGATTGTGTTTGTGCTGGCGCAGCGATTGCGCCGACAAAGTGGTCTGCCCACAGGCCGCGTCATCTATAGCGATGCGGGCGCGTGGCAGCGCAACGAGCAATCCATGTTCTCCAAACGGCATGGCATCGTCGGCAAACCCGATTACCTGGTGCAGGATGGCGATGAGATTGTGCCGGTGGAGTTGAAGTCGGGCAAAGGCCCTCAACAGCCTCGCGAGGGCCATATTCTGCAACTGGCGACCTATTGCCTGCTGACCGAAGAAACATTTGGCACCCGGCCCCACCACGGCATTATTCAATATGCGGACCGGCGCTTTGTGGTGGACTACACACCGGCGCTGGAGGCCGAGTTGCTACGCGTGATTGGGGCCATGCGGCATGATCTGGCGGCGGGTGATGCGCGCCGCTCCCACCGCGACCGAGCGCGTTGTGCCAGCTGCGGCGTGCAAGCCCAGTGCGATGAGCGAATGGCTTAAGCGATGCAGCAGCTTCATGCGGCAATCCAGACTCAACTTGATCCCGGTCAACGACCGCAGGATGCGTGAGGCTATGAACCAAGTTTTGACCCATCGGGCAGAGTTGTGGCACGAGCTGGGTTTGCGCAGTTGGAGCGGCGCGCCGTCGTTGATGGAGCACTCGCACCGGCACAATGATCTGGAACTGAACTTTGTGGTGCGCGGCAGCATGAGCTATGTCTTTGGCGGCCAGCGTCTGGTGGTCTCGGCCGGCCAGTTGGTGTTGTTCTGGGCTGCCATGCCGCACCAGTTGATCGAGCTCATGCCCGATAGTTTTGTGCATTGGGTGACCCTGCCGCTGGGTTGGTTTGTCAAGCAGGATTTCCCGGCCACCCTGGCCGCGCCGATCCTCAACGGCGTCCCCATTCTGGCAGATGCACAACCCTCCGACACCACGTTGCTGAAACAGTGGGACGACGATCTACCCAATATTTTTGATACCAGGCCCATTGATGATGAAACCAATCGGATCGTTCTGCTGGAATTAGAGGCCCGCTTGCGCCGGTTTGGGCAGCAACAACTGCTGCAACCTGCCCCACGGCCACCCACCAAAAGTGTCCACAAAGGCGAGGCCATGGCGCGCTGGGTTGCGGCTCATTTTGCCGAGGAGATTCAGATCGGCCATATTGCGCGCGCCGTGAATCTGCATCCCAACTACGCCATGAGCCTGTTTCGCAAGACCTTTGGGGTCAGTCTGGTGGACTATGTGACCCAGCACCGGGTCGCGCACGCGCAGCAATTGCTGATCTCAACGGATCTAAGTGTGCTGGATGTGGCCATGCGCGCGGGCTTTGGCTCCTCCAGCCAGTTCTACGCCGCCTTCAAGCGAATCTGTGGCGTGTCGCCGAGGCGCTATCGGGAGCGGTTGGGGTGAGGGGGAAGCGGCTAGCTGCTAGCAACCAGCCGCTAGCAACCAGCCACCAATCCCTAAAGGTAATAGGTCATATGCTGCAAATGCAGCACCGGATCGATGTTCTGGACATTCACGTGGTCGGGCACGCTCAAATTAACCGGCGCGTAGTTGAGGATGCCGTGGATGCCGGCGGCCACGCACTGGTCGGCCACGCCCTGCGCATATCGGGCTGGCACCGTGATCATGGCCAACTGCACCTGGTTCTGCTTCACAAAGAAGGCCAGGTCGCGAATGTCGATCACCTGAAACTGACCCAGCGACAGGCCGACTTTGCGGGGATCGTTGTCGAAGATGCCAGCCACCCGAAAGCCGCGATGTTCGAAGCCGCTGTAGCTGGCCACGGCGCTGCCAATGTGCCCGGCACCGATGACGATGAGGTTCCAGTCGTGCTCGAGATTCAAGATGTGGCGCAGGCGGCCGTGCAGCTCGCTGATGGAGTAGCCGGTGCCTTGTTTGCCGAACTCGCCAAAGTGCGAGAGATCCTTGCGAATCTGGGCGCTGCTGATGCCGAGCAGGTCGGCCATTTCCTGAGAGGATGTGTATTGTTTGCCGCCGGCCTGCATAGTGGCCAGCGCGCGAAGATAGATGGGTAAACGCGCTACCACGATGTCGGGCACTGTGTTATCTGCCGACGTCTCCCCCGAAGTCTGCTGATCCATGCTTTGTGAATATTAGCACAAGGCCTTGTTTGCCTAATTTCCGATTAGAAAGCTTAAGTGACCGGCTGCTTGTATTTAATCGTGTAGATTCAGGATTACATGAGTGAAACCAATAATTTATTAGATCCATTTGATCTGGCCATCATCGGCGCGGGCAGTGGCGGCGTGGTGGCAGCGCCGTTTGCGGCTCGGGCCGGGGCCAGGGTCGCGCTCATCGAGAAACATCGCATCGGCGGGGATTGCACCTGGACTGGCTGCGTGCCCAGCAAGGCCTTGCTCAAAGCGGCCAAGATTGCGCATTCTGTGCGCGTGGCAAACACCTTTGGCCTGGCCGCGACGCTGGAGCCGGTGAACTTAAAGCGCGTGATGGACTATGTGCGCGCGGCCATCCAAACGGTGTACGCGGCAGAAACGCCAGAGGTGTTGCGCCATGAGGGTGTCGATGTATTTCTGGCCGAAGCCAGTTTCGTCGATGCGCATACGCTCTCGCTGCTGTCCGAGAACGGCGAGCGGCAAACCCTCAGCGCCAAACATATTTTGATTTGCACAGGTGGCCGGGCGGCCCTGCCCGATATTCCCGGCTTGCGTGAGGTGCCATACATCACCAACGAAACCGTCTTCGACATGGAGACGTTGCCGCAACATCTGCTGGTGCTCGGCGGTGGCCCCATCGGCCTGGAGATGGCGCAGGCGTTTCGCCGGCTGGGCTCTGAAGTGACGGTGCTGCAAAGCGGAGCGCGCCTGCTCCCCAAAGATGAACCTGAGGCCAGTGACGTGCTGGTGCAATGCCTGCGCGCCGAAGGCTTGACCGTACACCTCAACACGCGGGTGACGCGGGCGACGCAAGCGGGTGATGCGATTGTGTTGGACACCGCTGCCGGCCCCGTGAGCGGCGATGCCCTGCTGGTGGCCGTGGGTCGCCGGCCCAATGTGGAATCGTTGAAACTGCAAAACGCCGGGGTGAACTTTAGCGAAAAAGGCTTGCCGGTGGACGATCATTTGCGCACCAATATCAGACACATTTACGCCGCCGGCGATGTCATTGGCGGCCCGCAATTTACGCATGTGGCGGGCTTCCAGGCATTTACGGCCGCGCGCAACGCCCTGTTTCCGGGCGCATCCAGGGGTGTGTCTGAGCGCGTGCCGTGGACGACGTTTACCGAGCCCGAGGTCGCCCACTGCGGCATGAGCGAGGCCGAGGCGAGGCAACAATATGGCGATGCTGTGTTGGTGCGAACGAAGCCGATGACGACGGTGGATCGCGCCGTGACTGAGAGCGATGTGGCCGGCTTCATCAAAGTGATCTTGAAGGACGATGGCACCGTGCTGGGCGCGACGGTGGTGGCCGAACGCGCCGGCGAGATCATTCACGAGTGGATTCTGGCGATTGACCAGGGCTGGAAGCTGAATCAACTGGCCGGGGCGATGCACATCTATCCCACCTATGCCATTGCCAACCAGCAACTGGCGTCGGACTATGCGGTTGAATCTTTTCTAAACAGCACGGCGGCTAAATTATTAAATCGATTGAGTGGACGT
>JBBQST010000298.1:0-6193 GCA_038213625.1 Thermoflexales bacterium | reverse complement strand
GTGAGCGTGTCTTGCAGGGTGATCTCGTTCATATGCGGGCAGCGCACACTGCACAGGCGCAGCATCTCCTTGTCGGGGTTGGCGCCGGCCACGTTGTCGGCCATCGAGCATTCGGTCAGCAGCAGGTAGCGCGGCGCTTTCGTTTGCTCCACGTGCCGGATCATGGCCGTGGTGCTGCCGCTGAAGTCTGAGGCGGCCACCACTTCGGGCGAGCACTCTGGGTGGCTCAGGATCACGACATCAGGATATTGTTGGCGCACATCGGCAATGTCCTGAACGGTGAATTTTTCGTGCACCTCGCACCGGCCATGCCAGCCGATCATCTCGTATTGCAGATTCGGGTCCGTCGCCTTCATGTTGCGGGTTGGAAAGATGATCTTTTTGCCGGTCTCACGGGCGATATTACCGGCCAGGTATTCATCGGGCAGGAAGATGATCTGGCTACTGCCGAGCGAATTCACCACCTCAACGGCGTTGCCGCTGGTGCAGCAAATGTCGGTCTCGGCTTTCACATCGGCATACGTGTTGATGTAGGTGACGACGGGAATGCCGGGGAAGCGCGCCTTCAAATCACGCACATCCTGAGCGGTGATGCTGGCGGCGAGTGAGCAGCCGGCCTTTTTGGCAGGCAACAACACGGTCTTGGATGGGTTCAAAATCTTGGCGGTCTCGGCCATGAAGCGCACGCCGCAAAACACGATCACATCCTTATCCGTCGCCGCGGCCTTGCGGCTCAGTTCCAGCGAATCGCCCACAAAGTCGGGGATGGAGTGAAAGAGGGCCGGCTCCATGTAGTTGTGGCCGAGGATAACGGCGTTACGCTCGATCTTGAGCGCGTTGATCTGCGCCGCGATTTTGGCTTTGTAGAACAGCTCAACATCCGGCACCACATCGCTCAGCTTGTGCTTGAGCGCTGCATACATCTCATCGGGGTTCGTGATATTTGAAGTTGTCGTTGCCATATTTCCCTTTGACTCAAGACTGAAGACTCTGGACTCTGGACTCAAGAGTCTTGAGTCTTGAGTCCAGAGTCTTCAGTCTTGAGCTATCGCTTCTCATCCAGCCACAAACTAATATCCAGCGCCTTTACCGAGTGGGTGACCGAGCCGGTGGAAATGTAATCAACACCTGTTTCGGCGATGGCGCGCACCGTCTCCAGGGTGACATTGCCGCTGGCTTCGAGCTTCACGCGGCCATGGACCAACCCAACGGCGCGGCGCATGTCCTCGACGCTCATGTTGTCGAGCATGATACGGTCGACATTTAAGGTGAGGGCTTCATCCAGCTCGGCGAAGTCGCGCACCTCCACCTCGATGGGGCGGTGCTGGGCATCACACGCGCGCACGCGCGCCACGGCCTGGGCGATGCTGCCGCCGCACGCGGCAATATGATTGTTTTTGATCATGACCATATCGAACAGGCCAATGCGGTGATTCTGCCCGCCGCCCAGGGCAAAGGCCCATTTATCCAGCGCGCGCAAACCGGGTGCGGTCTTGCGGGTGTCGAGAATGATGGCGTTGGTGCCGGCCATCGCTTTTACAAATTGGTCGGCCGCAGTGGCAATCCCGCTCATGCGTTGCAGCACATTTAGCGCGGTGCGTTCGCCGGTGAGCAAGGCTCGTGTGGGTCCTTCGAGGGTGGCCAGGGTTTGTTTGGGTTCAACGGGCTGGCCGTCTGCGACGATGCGCGTGACTTTCACACGCTTGTCGAGCAGCGTAAATGCCAGCGCTGCTACATCCAATCCCGCCAACACACCATTTGCCTTGGCGACAAAACGGCCAGTCAGCCAGTCCTCGGCCGACACTGTGCAGTTCGTCGTCACATCGCCGTCGCCGACATCCTCTTGCAAGGCACGCCGCACCGCCGCTCGGATTTGTGGAGTGATCTTCATGGATAGTGTAAATAATACACTAAAGAGTTGCCGCTGCGTTAGAGGCCGCATTGGATGTTGCACATTTGTTAACTGATTCGGCCGTGGCCGCCAGGCCCTGAAGGGCACGGCTCATAAACGAAGCCTCTTCGAGGCTGGGGATATCGGTCAGCCCCGAAGGGGCTTTGTCTATGAGTCCGGCCATTCATGGACAGACGTTCTCATGTGAGAATACGCGGCATGGACAGCAATTCAATCAGCCTACGCCACGTCGTCATCTTCAAATACAAGCCGGACGCAACCAGCGAGCAGATTCAAGAAGTCACCGACGCCTTCCGCGATCTGCAAAACAAGATTCCCGGCATCCGCGCGTTTGAACATGGCGTCAACAACAGCCCCGAGGGCATGGACCTTGGCTTCACCCACGTCCACCTGCTCACGTTCGAGAGCGCCGAAGCCCGCGACCACTATCTGCCGCACCCCGAGCACAAGGCCTTTGGCGCATTGCTCCAACGTCTCGGCATCGTCGCGGAAGTGTTCGTGGTCGATTACGTGCCGGCGGCCTGAGTCGTGATGTGCAGCGCACTGGCTGCGGACCCATTGGCCGACCGCGCCATGCGTTGTGAAATCAGGAATACCACCAACCCGATCACCGAGCACAGCGCAGAAATGGTGAACATGGTTGATGCGCCGCTCCACTGTAATAGCTGTCCACCCAGCAGCGCGCCCAATCCCCAGGCCGCGCCCCACGCCACGCTGGCCAGCAAGCCCTGTGCCGTCGCACCCCAACCCGGCGGCACCAGATCGCGGGCCAGGGTAATCGTGGCCGTCCACAGGGCCGAGAAGGCCAGGCCATGCAACACCTGGGTGGCCGAGGCCAGCATCGGGTCTTGAATCGCTGCACACAACGCTTCGCGCAGAATCCAGGCGGCAAAGCCGGCCACGACCATCGCACGGGCCAGGCCACGCTGGATCAGCTTGGGCACCAGCAGGAATATGAGCATCTCGCTCACGCTGGCGATGACGAAGGCCGTGCCAAACAGGCTCGACGGCGCGCCGATGTCCTTGAGATACAGCACGAAATAGTTGGAGTGAATGGACGCCGTTAATCCCATGAAGAACATTGAGATGAGCAGCCCGCGCCAGCCCACATTGGCCAGCAGCCGTTTGAGGTCGTGGAACATCGGCGGCGCAATGATCTGCGGCGCAGGCAGGTGCGAGGCCGCCCATGCGCTGATCACATACACAATGGCGTAGCCGTAGGCGATGATGCCCAGACCCGTGCGGTCAATCAGGTTGCCGATGGCCCACGAGGTGATGCCAAAGCCAACCGCGCCCCACAAGCGCAGACTGCCATATTTGTGGCGGCCCTTCTCACCCAGCATTTCCAAAATCGAGTTGTCGGCCATTGGCCCCACCGGCGAGCCAAAGAACGATTGCAGCAGCACAAAGATGGCCAGAAACACAAACTGGTTCATCTGCAACAGCACAAATACCACGACGGCATTGAGCACCATCGCCAACGGCAACAGGATTTTGTGCAGGCGCAACCTATCGGCCACCGCTCCCCACAGCGGGCTGGCCACCAGCGACACAACCGTGGGCAAAGCCGCCAGAATGCCGATGTTGCCGGTGTCCAGCCCCACCGACTCGTAATACAGATTGATGTAGGGAATCAAAATGCCGATGGCGGCGAAGAACGAAAAGTAGTAGAAGGCGGCCCAGCGTGTGCCGTGGGTGGGCGCAGAGGTTTTTGATATGTCCAAGGTGAGAGGGGAATCATACGTGAAGGGGACGCGCAATCGGCACATATGCTCACGCTCGTGACGCCGGCGCCGCCTCTACAATCACCATCCACAAGATGCATATCGATCTCGATCAACCCCTCTCACACCCGGAGTCTCATGATCAACCGGCGTGAATTTACAGTCGATCACGAATACCAGTACGACCACCGTTCGCCGCTGCGTTGGCTGGCCTCGCATATCTGGCGTTATCCCGCGCTCATCATCGGCTTTTTTATAACCACGCTGGCCATGGTCGGCTCGCAAAGTCTGTCGGCCGTCGCGGTCGGCCAGGCGTTTGATGCGGTGGTGCGCGGCAACGGCGTCCCAGCCCTGACCACAGCGGCGCTACTGGTGGTGGCGGCCTATGTCGGCTATGGCCTGTTCGACATCATCAACAGCATGGCCATTCGCATCCTGGCCCAGCGCGTGGAGCGCGATGCGCGCGATGAGTTGTATCTCAGCCTGCTCAGCAAAAGCCAGACCTTCCACGGCCGCCAACGTGTCGGCGATCTGATGGCCCGCGTCACCAATGATGTGCAACAGGTCAACCAGTTCGTCAGCCCGGCGGTGGGCATGACCACCGAGTCGGTGTTGACCCTGCTGATTCCACTCGTCACCATCGCCACGCTCAACCTCAACCTGCTGCTGGTGCCGCTGGTGTTTCTGGCCGCCGTCACGCTGGCCCTACGGCGCTTCAACAACAACTTGAAACCGGTGGCCGGCGCATTGCGTGCGAATTTTGGCACGCTGAATGCGGGGCTGGCCGAGACCATCACCGGCATCGAGGTGGTGAAGGGATTTGCGCAGGAGCCGGCCGAGGAGAAGCGCTTCCAGGTCAATGCCCGTGCCTACCGCGACTCGTTCGTGCTCGAAGGTGAAGTGACAGCGCGCTATCTGCCGCTGCTGATCTACGGCATCACGTTAGGGCTGGCGTTCGGGCATGCGCTATTCCTGTTTAAACAAGGCACCATCTCGGTGGGCCAGGTGATCACGTTCATGGCATTGGTCGGCACTTTGCGCTCGCCGATTCACTTTTTGCTGATGACGTCGTCGACGGTGCAGCAAAGCTTCGCCAGCGCCCGCCGCATCCTCGACATGATTCTGACCGAGACTGAGATGGATCAAAACACGGCCGGCGTGAACAAAGCCATGCTCGGCGACATCGTGTTCGATCACGTGAGTTTTGGTTATGGGATGAGCGATGGCCCACAGGCCACAAACGACGATGGGAATTCGTCTGCGGCAGACGCGCCGATGTCGCTGACCGGCATCTCGTTTCATGCCCGCCCCGGCCAGACCATCGCCATCGTCGGGCAGACCGGCGCAGGCAAAAGCACGCTGACCAAGCTGCTCAATCGCACGTTTGATACCAGCAGCGGCCGTGTGCAGATCGACGGCATCGACGTGCGCGAGTGGAGCATGGAAAGTCTGCGCGGCCAGATTGCGACGATTGAGCAGGACATCTTTTTGTTCTCACGCAGCATCGCCGACAACATTGCCTTTGGCGCGCGCGAGCCGGTGACGCGTGAACAGATCGAAGCCGCCGCACACGAAGCGCAAGCCGATGAGTTCATCAACACTTTCCCAAATGGCTACGACACCGTGATCGGCGAGCGCGGCGTAATGCTGTCCGGCGGCCAACGCCAACGCCTTGCTATCGCCCGCGCGTTCCTGAGCAATCCACGCATCCTGGTGCTCGACGACTCAACCAGCGCCATCGACAGCAACACCGAAGACCTGATTCAGCGCGCCATGCGGCGCATCCTGGAGGGCCGCACCACCTTGCTGATTACGCATCGCCTCTCGCAGATTCGCAGCGCCGACCACATTTTGTTGATGAAGAATGGCCGCCTGATCGGCCAGGGCACGCACGACGCGCTCATGGCCAGCAGTGCGCCGTATCGGCAAATCTTCGCGCCCGACTATAAAACGCCGGCCCACAATGGCATCGCCCAGCACAGCAAGGAGCTTTCATGAGCATCATGGGCGGCCTATCCGCCGAAAACTACGACCGCAGCTACAGCGATGTGCAACTGGTGCGCCGCATTGCCGCTTACTTTCGCCCACACCTGGGCAAGGTCGGTCTGGTCTCGCTGATGGTGACGCTGACCTCGCTGGCCTCGATTGCGACGCCGATTCTGATCTCGCGCGGCATCGATTTGCTGGGCGGCAACCCGGAGCTACAACTGCTGCTGGGGCTGGCCGGCGTCGTCACCGTCATCGGCGCGATGAGCTGGGCTTTTAGTTTTATCCAGCAATGGTTTTCCACGCGCGCCGTGGGCAACGTGGTGCTGGCCTTGCGCGAGGATGCCTTTCGGGCCGTGATGCGACGCGACCTGTCGTTCTACGATCAACACGCGTCTGGCCGCATCGTCAGCCGCGTCACCTCGGACACGCAAGACTTCGCCACTGTAGTGACGCTGACCATCGACCTGATCAGCCAGCTCGTGTTAGTGGTCGTGATCAGCGTGGTCATGCTGAGCCAGAACCCGCGGCTCGCCCTCATCACGCTGGCGCTGGGGCCGATTGTCGTGCT
>JBBQST010000297.1:0-6204 GCA_038213625.1 Thermoflexales bacterium | reverse complement strand
CCATGGCTGCTTCGGTCGTTTCAGCCACTTCATTCATATTAAGGGCTTCAGTGAAATTATTTGATGTATTCATGGGTGAGACTCCTGCAACGACGAGGCCATTGTCGCTGCCATCGGCATTTGTGACAATGTGCGCCGGGCGCGAAAGAGGCGGCTCTTCACCGCGCTGACCGTGGTCTGCATGGTCCTGGCGATGTCCTCGTAGCTCAGGTCGTCCCAATAGAACATGACCACCATGCTGCGGTCTTCGGCCGGCAATTGCTGCAACAGGCGACCGACTGCACGGCGCTGTTCGTTTTGGGCGGCGGCGGCATCGGGTGGCAATTCGCTGCTCACGAACTCCAGCTCGCGCTCCTCACCATTGCTGTCCGTTGGCTGCGCATAATCGCTAAACGTGGTCGGCTCCAATTTGCGCCGGCGCAGCTTGTCGATACACAGATTATTCGTGATCGTCATCACCCAGGTTTTGAAACGCCACTCCGGGTTGTAGCTGGCCAGCTTGGTATAGGCCTGCAAAAATGCATCCTGCGCCGCGTCCTCGGCCTCGCGCTCGTTGCCCAGCAGCCGCAGCGCCAGGTGAAACACCCGCGATTGATGCGCCTCGATCAGTTGCTGATAGGCATTGCGGTCGCCGGCCAGAACGGCCTGCACGCACGCTTGCTCCGCCGCCACTTCAGACAGAGCGGGTGTGGCTTCATCGACAACGGTTGCGCTGGCGGTGGGGCCGGAGAAGCCCGAGAGCGTTGTTTTCACGGACTTGGCGGTGCCTTGTGTCTTGGAAGACGAGTTGGGCGCACCGAAAATGGCTTTGGTAATGGTGGACATGCGTTGTTCAGCCATTCGACCCGGCAATGGTGTGCTGGCTGGCCTGCTTTCTAAGAAAAATCCATCAGACGGCCGCAGCGTAGATGCCAATGCAATCATGTCTTGCCAGATACGAACGGCCACCCAAATGGTTGCAACAGATTGACAATCACTCGAACGACACCGGCATTATGCGGCTACTGGCATTGCCAACCTGACGCGTTGCCGACGTTGCGCTGTCGGCGCGACTCAAAGAAAATTAAGACAGGCTAAACAAAATCAATAAAACAGGACTTTTATCTTGATTTTGTTAAGTTTGGTTTAAGTCTTGCGGGCGCCCGGTTCTATTACTGAATCTGAATCGTCCTCACGATCAGCAGATTGTTGCGGGTTTGCCCCTGCCCGGCATCGGTAATGGGTAGGCGGTCCTGGCCGCTGTAGAGCGCAATTTCAACCGTGTAGGTGCCGGCCTGGATGTCGTTGGGAATCGAGAGCTGATAGGAATCGACCACAATGGTGCCAGCGGTCCAATTGCTGGTGGGAAAGCTGCTGCCACGATTCGCTGGCGCGCGATCTGCTCCCTGAGCCAGCGACCGGCCCCCATTGTCGCCGAGCAAGTACCAGGCCACATTGAAGTCCCGCCCTATGTTGTCGGTGGCCCGCCACTGCACGTCGAATGCAATCACCTGACCCGGCCCATAACTCTCGCGAGTGAACCTGGCCCAGTCCACCACGATACCCGGCATCTGTGCGTTCAGGTCGAAACGGCCGCCGGTGCTCGTGGTCAGCGTGAGCGTGCCATTTACGGCCAGCTTTTCGCCAGCGGGTGGGGCCACTGCCACAATTTGTCCTTCGGGTGCAAAGCTGGCCGTCTCGGTGACGACGACGCTCCAGCCTTTGTTGCGCAGGGTTTGGTCAATGTTGTTGCTCATCACCTGACCCAAAAGGTCACCCGGCACGGTGTCGAACAAAATGGGTTTGCTGATGCCGATCTCGATGGATTGACCTGGCTGCAGGGTCGTTCCTGCGGCCGTGAACTGGTTGATCACCATGGTCTGGGTCTGAGTGCCATCCGTCGCCGTAATTTCCTGCGTCACCCGCAAGTTGAGTTTGAGGGCCTCGGCCTCACGAATGGCCACCTCCAGCGGCTTGCCCACCACGGCCGGTGCCAGAATCGGCGGGGTCTGGGTGCCACCGGGTGTGTTGGTGGGGATGGCGGTGCCGGAGGTGGAGTTGTAGTTCACGCTGACGCCGCGCTGGGTGGCTGACGGTGGCGCGTTGTATTGCTGGTAAACCGACACCCACAGTGGAATGAGGCCCAGCAACGCCAGCACGGCGACCGCCCCCAGCAGCCACAACACAATATCGGTGCCGCCTGCTTCAGCCGGCATGTCAAAGGTCGCGGTGTTGCCGCTGTTGGGATTAATGTTTCTGGTGTTGCCGGTGGCCCGCGACGGTTGTGAAGGCGTCCGGCGTTGTGCCCCTGATGCCGACGTCCCTGCGGCGGTTCCCGAACCGGTTTGGCCCGTGCCCAGATTGGTGGTGGCGGTGCGGCCAGTGGGCGCGGTCTGCGCAGTCGGGCGGGTGGTTGGGTTGACGAATGCGCCTGATGGCTCGATTGGGGCCATGCCGCTCAGCGTCTGCTCCTGGCCCTGCTGTAAATACGACACCAGCACCCGGGCCAGTTGGTCGGCATCGCGATAGCGCTGGGCCGGGTCCTTGCTCATGGCCCGGCGCACGATCGCTTCCAACTGCAAGGTCACGTTGGGGTTGAGCACGTGCAATGGCGTCGGTTCGGCCGTCATGTGCATGCGCGCCAACTGGTGTGGGTCGCTGGCCCGGAATGGCAACTGGCCCGACAACATCTCGTAGAGCATGACGCCGATGCTGTAGACATCGCTGGCTGGGGTGGGCATGCCGCCGCTGGCCTGCTCGGGCGCAAAATATTGAGGCGTGCCCCAGACCACATCGTTCTGTTCGTGCAGCGCCGTGGTGTAGGCGCGCGAGATGCCGAAGTCGGCCACCTCAGCGTGGCCCTCGGGCGACAGAATCACGTTCTGCGGCTTCATGTCGCAGTGAGCCAGACCGCGTCGATGGGCATAACCCACGCCCTCGCAAATCTGCCGCGCAATGTCCACCATCTCATTAATGTTGATAGGTTGACCGGTGGCCGCGCGATCTCGCAGCACAGTCTTCAGATCTGCGCCTTCGAGGTACTCCATGACGATGTAGTGCCGCTCGGCCCCATTGCCTGTATCGCGACCCACATCATAGATTGTGACGATATTGGGGTGGTTGAGGTTGGCCGCAGCCGTGGCCTCCTCACGAAAACGCTCCACAAACTGACCGTCCGTGGCATAGCGGTCGCGCAAAATCTTGACCGCGACCAGCCGGTTGAGCTGCACATCCTGGGCCTTATAGACTGTGGCCATGCCACCGCTGGCCACGATGGCCAATAGCCGGTAGCGGCCGTTGAGAACGGCAGTGTTGGCGGTGTTATTGCCACCGTTACTGGTCGGTGGCGTGTTGGGTTGGCTGGACATGCTTCCTAAATCGTCAGTTATTTACGGGCAAGTGTTTGAATCGTCTTGACAATCTTATAACGATAGGGTGATCCGAAGTAATTGTAAGGGTTGACCAAGCTGCGCCTGCGTTTTTTTGATGGGATTTGCGGCTGCGAAATCACACAAACAGACCTCACCTTTTTCGCAAGCGTAATTTGCAGAGACGGTTCAGCGGACGCGTCTCTACAGCACGTCAATAACGCTTGCAGGGTCTGTTAGATGTCGTCGGCATTGCTCTATGCCAGCTTCAATCTCGGCTTGCTCATACGGCGTCAACGTCGCGCCCAGTTTGTGCCAACCTTCCTGCGCCTTCTGCAGGTTAAGCAACGCCAGCGTGTAGTCACCTTCAGCGATTGACAGATGCCCCAGCGCCGTCAACACATTGCATTGGCCCCATGCATCACCCATGGTTTCCATCTGAACCAGCGCATCGTTGTAGTGGTCGCGCGCGGCGGGCCAATCGTCTCGCAATTTGGCAACGCTACCAAAGAGCTGGGACGTCCAGGACAGGCCGCGCGCGTGATTGAGTCTGCGGCAGATGACCTCGTTCTCGCGTAGCAGTTGCTCGGCCGTGTCGGCATCGCCTTTGTGACATGCGATCTCGGCCAGACCGCGCAAGGTATGCGCATACCCCTCTTCATCGCCGATGCGCTGATTGAGCGCCATCGCCTTTTCGTACAACACTTTGGCTTCATCGAGCCGACCCAGACGTTGTAGTGTGTCGGCCTTGCTTTGCCAATGAAACTTCAATAGGTCCGGCGGTTGATAGTGGCTCGATTCATCGAAGTAGTTCAGCGCCTCCTCAAAGCGGCCCTGATCTTTGCGCAAGGTGCCAAGGTTGTGATTGGCCGCGGCGATGAGAACCGGTTCGTCGGCGCGATAGGCCAGCTTCAGGCTGTCCTGATAGTGTTGATCGGCACGGTCAAACAAGCTGAGCATTTGCGCCATCACGCCGGCGGCGCGCACGGCATTGACGCGAACCCCGGCCGCATCTGGCGGTTTGCTGGCCGACGTGGTGATGGGTGGCGCGATGGCGGTTTTGTTTGTCGTGGGCAGCGCACGCATGATGGCGGGCGAAACACGGCCCGACGAAATTGCGCGTGGCAACGTGATGACGATGGGAGTCAATATCGCCAGCATTGTGATGCGTGCGGCGTTGGCCGCGCTTTCGGCCCATCTGACCCAGCAACGCATGCGCAAACTCACTGCCTCATCTTCTTAGTCGTCCGTCACGGAAAGACTTTCCTTTGCCAGACCACTCATCAAAACAAAACAACAAAATGTCTACTTACCAATCCAACCCCATTCGCTTCGTGATGAGCGTGATGGCTTTCGTGCTGATCGTGACGGTGTTGCCGGTTCGCCCTTCGACGGCCCAGGTCTTTGGGCGAGATTTTACAAAGCAGGAGGTGGACCAGGCCGTTTGGAAAGCGGCGGCGAGAAAGGCCAGACGCACAGCCTCAAAGTCGAGTCAAGCCTATCTGAAGGATATGGAAAATAAATTCTCGATCATTGTGTCGGAGGAGATGCTTAAAGTCAGAATCCTGGGCACTCCGAAAGCCCAGGCTTTTACGAAGCTTTTTGCTGAATATGACAACGCGCTACAACGCGATTCCAAGGACAATATCGGCAACCCCAAAATCAAGAGTGTCGGCGACTTGACCCGTATGTTTTTTGACGTGGCCTCAAGATACCCAGAATTGGAAACGCCGGTTGTGCAATTGTTTTTAAGATTGAGCCGCGCAGAGACTTACGAGGTTGGTGTAGGCGTAGGTAGCGGCCAAATTCTTGCCCCCAGCGTTAAGGACTATGGGCTGGCCCGGCTGATCGTGAATCAACACGATGCCGCCATGGGTCGGGTTTTCCAGGAGGGGCAGGTCTCTGAAGGGTTGTCGCTGCATCGCAAGATGTTGCTGCGGCCCAGCAGTTCACCACTGTCTCGAACGGGATTGAGGCCACTCTGGGTGCGCTTCAACAGGACTTGTACAGGTACATGCTAGGCCAGATCAATGCGGGCACGAGTGGCCGGACGCGCACGGCCGCGATTGAGCTGGCCGGTGCCAAGAAGCTGCTGGATAGCTTCATCACACTGGGTGCGGCCGATGCGCTGGACAACGATGATTACCTGCACGCCCTGATGTTCGGCGACCAGCATGTGATGGACACCGATCAGATCGCCGGGACCTACGCCCTCAGCGCCACCCAGCCGATCACGGCCGCGCACTTGATGAGCAACCCGCGCCTGATGATGGAGCAGACTGCGGACAAACGCAGTGACGCGCTGAACGAGCGAGTGGGTTTATTCCTCAATGCCATTACGGCACAGACGCACACCGAAGCGATTGGCATTGTGGCCAATGCGCGGGCGGATTTGAAGCTGGCCGCTACGTTTGCTGAGCCGGTGGTTCAAGATCCAACAGACCCAACAGATCCAACGGATCCGACAGACCCAACCGACCCCACTAATCCTCAAGACCCAGAAGATCCTGTGGATAGACGGCGAGTCTTTATCCGCGTGATCGTGCGTTAGGCGTTGGGCAAGGGCTTTAGTCATCATGGTCATAGGCAATCGATGTTTGATGAGATGTCAGTTGCCCATGGCCGTGATACGTATCACCGCATCATGAACTCGATAACAACGTTTATTGTCACTTTTTCAAGTGGCAACTCGACTCAATCCGGCGGCATGGCCCCATCAATTCCAACCTCATCCTCTCGAACTCATCGCTGACCTACAACAAGGCCACGCTCGGCGGTGGCGGTCTGTTCGTCGGGGTGGTTCCAGATCCAACCCCGATCAGCTTTGTAAAAGTGCACACAACGTCACCCTCAGCGG
>JBBQST010000296.1:0-6240 GCA_038213625.1 Thermoflexales bacterium | reverse complement strand
CTTATCGTTTTTTTTATGGGGTTTTGTTTTTCTATTGTTTTTCCGCTCCTCCCCCCCCCCCCCCCCCCACCTCTTCTCTCCCGCATCCAAGGTCATTCAGTCTCTCGCCATTTAATGTTCGTGAGTTTGAGAAGGAGATCTGAATGAACCGACGACAGGCTTTTACCCGACGCCAGTTTTTGATCGCCACCGGCAGCCTTGGTGTAGGCGCGGCATTGGCCGCTTGCACCGCTCCAGCAGCCGCTCCAGCAGCCGCCCCAGCTGCTCCCGCCGAAGCGCCCGCCGCCGAGCAGCCAGCCGCCACCGAGCCAGCAGCCTCTGCCGCAGCCACCTCTGCCCCAGTCGCCACCGTGGCCGCCGGCCCTGCGCCGACCACCTTCTCGGAATCGCCCATGCTGGCCGAGCTGGTGAAGGCCGGCAAGTTGCCGCCGGTGAATGAGCGACTACCTGAAGAGCCGTATGTGGTTCAGCAGGGCAGCCTGGTCGAGGGCAATCTGCTCACCACGGTCTCGGGCACCTACGGCGGCGTGTTGCGCCTGGCTCAGGAGAGCAGTGGCGGCGACCCGCACATCTTCATCGGCATGAACGAGCCATTGATCTGGGCACCGGCCGCCTTTGACTATGGCCAGGGCATCAAGGGCAGCATCTTGCTGAGCTACGACGCCAACCCCGAGAACACCCGCTTTACTTTCAACATGCGCAAGGGGCTCAAGTGGTCGGACGGCGCACCTGTCACCACCGAGGACGTGCAGTTTGCGTTTGAGGATGTGCTCCAAAACGAGGACTTGACCGCCATTCCGCCGTCCTATTTGCGCAGCGGGGGCAAGAGCGATGGCACCCTGGCCAAGCTCGAAGTCATCGACGGCCACACCTTCGCGCTCAGCTTCGACAGCCCCTACGGCAGCTTCCCGGCCCAGCTCGCCATTGCCCAGTGGCACAGCTATGTGGATGTGCTCAAGCCCAAGCATTACCTCCAGCAGTTCCACGCCAAGTATGCCAATGCCGACGAGTTGAAGACGCAGGCCGAGGCCGCCTCATTGCCGGTGGCCGAGTGGTACAACCTGTTCAACATCAAGCAGTTTGCCGGCAGCCTGTGGAACGCCATCAGCGCCGGCGGCATCGGTCATCCCACTCTGACGCCGTGGGTGATCAAGTCGGTCAACGACGGCATCTTTACCTTTGAGCGCAATCCGTATTACTTCAAGGTGGACACCGAGGGCCAGCAGTTGCCATATATGGACGGCGTGCGGTCTCAATTAGTCCAGGACAAGGAGACGCTGACGTTGAGCGCGCTGGCCGGCAACTTCGACTATCTGGGCGAGCGGGCCTCGATGAAGAAGTTGTCGATCATGAAGGAGCAGGAGGCCAAGGGCGCGATCAAGGTGCTCATCCCGCGCATGCACCGCCTGCCCATCAACTTCACGTTGAACCTGACGATGGACAACCCGGTGTGGCGCAAAGTTACCGGCGATGTGCGCTTCCGGCAGGCGTTGAGCCTGGCCATTAACCGCCGGGAGATCATCGACACGTTCTATTTTGGGTCGTATGCCCAGTTGCCAGAGAAGACCGGCACCGGCGAATACAACGTGGACAAGGCCAACGAGTTGCTCGACCAGATGGGCCTGGACAAGAAGGATAGCGACGGCTTCCGGCTTGGGCCGGACGGCAAGCGTTTCGAGATCTTCTTTGAAGTGGCCGACAACTCAGAAGACCATGTGCCCATGACCGAGATCATCACCGAATATTGGAAGACCGTCGGCGTCTATACCACCCTGAAGAAGACGGACCCACAATTGGTGAGCCAGCGCTGGCAGGCCAACGAGCTGATGGGCACCGCCGTGTGGGCGCATCAGGACATTTGGGCCAGCGTGGGTTGGGACGATTATTTGCCGAGCAACAACTGGGGCCGCACCTGGTCGCAGTGGTATATCACCAACAAGAAGAGTGGTGAGGAGCCACCGCAGGAGGTCAAAGACCTCTACGAGCATCACGCCGCATTCCAGCAGGCCACCGTCGGCTCGGTCGAGAGCACGGCCGCGCTCAACGCCATCTACAAGAGCTACCAGGACAACGTGTGGACGTTCAACGTGGTCGAGCACTCGTACTACCCGACGTTCTTCTCCAAGCGCGTGCAAAACGTGCCGGTCGGCCAGTACGAAGGCTTCGGCATCGTAGTGATGTACAGCATGGAGCAGTGGTTCCTGGACGATGCGGCATAGTCGTCTTTGCGGCATCCATTTCCCCGTAGAGACGTTCCGCTGGAACGTCTCTCTTGAAAACATGAGCGTAAGAACTCCCGCTGGAACATCAATCTGCCATCGCCCCAGAAAGACGTTCCAGCGGAACGTCTCTACGATTACGATTCGTATACCCCTATGGAAAACATGAAGCCATTTGTTGATTCGGCCGACGCCATCGACAAACCCGAGGTGCTGCGCGAGCGGATGGCCCGCGACGGCTACCTGTTCATCAGCGGCCTGCTGCCGGCGGCTCCCTTGCGCGAGGTCTACGACGCCATCATGGCCATCTGCCAGAAAGCGGAGTGGGCCGACCGCAACGGCAAGGCGATTGGCCGGCCCAAGCCCGAGGGCGACCCGGAGTATTGGGACGTCTACGTCGCAGTGCAAAAGCTGGAGTGCTTTCATGCCCTGGCCCACCGGCCCGAGCTCATCAAGACCATTGCAGCGCTGGTGCAGGACGACGTGCTGGTGCACCCGCGCAACATTGCGCGCATCAGCCCGCCCAACGCCACGAAGTTTACGACGCCGCCGCATCAGGACTTCGTGCTGATCCAGGCGACACCGGAAACCTACACCGGCTGGTTCCCGCTCACGGATACGCCCATAGAGCGCGGCGGTCTGGCCGTGTTGGCCGGCTCGCATAAGTTGGGTTTGTTGCCCATCCACAAGGCCGATGGCCCCGGCGGCGTGGGCGTGGACACGGATGGCCTGGGGTTGGAGTGGCACACCCAGGCTTTTAATGCTGGCGATGTGCTCGTTTTTCACAGCGTGACCGTGCACCGCGCGCTGCCCAATGTGACGGCCGACGAAATTCGCATCTCGGTGGACTATCGCTATCAAGGTGTGTCGCAGCCCATCGTCCACGACGGCCTCGACCCGCACTACAACCTGGCCGGCTGGCCGACGATCTACCGCGGCTGGGAAGACAACGACCTGAAGTATTACTGGCGTAAGTTCAAGCTGACGGTGGTGCCGAGGGACCCGTCGTTGTTGGAGACGCACTGAGGGGAGTTGTTAGTTTTTAGTGGTTAGTCGTTAGTAATAAGTAGCCAGTCGTCAGTAGCCAGTAATGGAGACCCGTAAGCGTGTCATTCCCGCGAACGCGGGAATCCAGGCGTGACCTCTCTGCAACAATAGGTCTGGATTTCTGGGTTCATGGGAGTGGCGTTATCACGTAACGACTTCCCCCAGACAAGCAAGCAGGCCTTTGAGAGCATGTCTCAAAGGCCTTTTATTTTGGGATATCACAACTTTCGATATTCATGGGGCTGGATATCCCAAAACCATTTGGGATAACTGCGATATGCTGGGTGAAATTTATGCGAAATCTGCAAACGCTCGGCCATGCCGAGGCCCAACTGGCGCTCCAAACCATCGTTGACGAACTGACACGGCGCGGCAAAGCAGCCACGATTGTGGTGGCCGATGCCCACGGCGAGCTGCTCGCCTTCCTGCGCATGGACGGCGCCAAGCTGTCCACGATCAGGATCGCGATCAACAAAGCCTACACCGCAGCCCGCGAGCGCCGGCCCACCCGCGAGATTGGCCAGAAGGCAGTTCAAGATCCCAGCTTCGACATCGCTTTTTACGGCGACCCACATTATGTCGGCTGGGGCGGTGGCTTGCCGGTATGGGTGGAGGGTGCTTGCGTCGGCTCGGTGGCCGTGAGTGGCTTGCCCGAGGTTGAAGATATGGAAGTGGCCGCGCTGGGTGTAGAGGCGATATCCCAAAGGTAGAACGTTCTGCCAATGGGTATTTCATCACCTTAAGACCGTTTCACCTCACAATCTCGCCCTTTTATTCTGAGATTGTTCCAAATTTCACTATCAAAAGCTATCTAGCCATCCATTCAACCCCACTCCAGTCCCAATTGCCCGATTTTGACAGGCCCAAGTCATTACGATTGCACTTGTTAGATTGAATAGGCAAAACATTTCCCAAGTAACTTGGGATAAAACTGGGATAAGGCGGGGTGTTATGGGTTTTATGAAGCCGGTTAAACCGGTCGGCATTGTCGGCTATGGCGCATATGTGCCACGATATCGCCTCCTTTCACAAGAGGCTAGCGAGTTATGGACAGACGGTAATACCAGCAGCCCTGTCCGTGAGAAGAGCGTGCCCGGCCTCGACGAGGACGTGGCCACGATGAGTATTGAGGCGGCCCGAAATGCGCTCGGCCGCGCGGCTGGCAGCGACCCGCGCCAGATCGGCGCGGTGTGGGTGGGCAGCGAGTCGCACCCCTACGCCGTGAAGCCAACCAGCACGATTGTGGCCGAGGCCATTGGGGCCACGCCCTATACGCAGGCGGCAGATTGGCAATTTGCGTGCAAGGCCGGCACTGAGGCGATTCAAGCCGCCATGGGCTTCGTCGGCAGCGGCATGGCCCACTATGCGATGGCCATCGGCATGGACGCGGCGCAGGGCCGGCCCGGTGATGCGCTGGAATACACTGCGGGTGCCGGTGGCGCAGCCTACCTCATTGGCCCGGCCGAGGAGTCGCTGGCAACGATTGAAGGGTCACTGTCTTATGTCACCGACACGCCGGACTTCTGGCGGCGGCAACACGAGCGCTACCCCGAGCATGCGGGGCGTTTCACCGGCGAGCCGGCCTACTTCCATCACATCCAGGGCTCGGCCAGCCAGCTTATGGAGTCGATGAACCTGCGCGCCAGCGATTTCGCCTACGCCGTGTTCCACCAGCCCAACCCAAAATTTCCATTAAAGGTGGGCGAGATGCTGGGATTTTCGCCGGAGCAACTGAGAGCCGGCATGTTGGTCAACGAGATCGGCAACACCTATGCCGGCTCGTCCATGATCGGGCTGACGGCCGTGCTGGACGAGGCCGAGGTCGGCGACAAGGTGCTGCTGGTGTCGTTCGGCTCAGGTGCCGGCAGCGACGCCTTCTGCCTGCGTGTGACGGCTAAACGCCAAACCCCCAACGTGCCCACCACCCGCGACTACATCAAACGCCGCCAACCGGTGAACTACGCCGAGTATTCGCGGCTGAAGGGAAATTTCAAACTGAACTAGTTTTTAATTATTAGTGGTTAGTTATTAGTTCAGAACAATCGAAGCCAATGACTAACTACTAACTACTAACAACTAACAACTAACAACTAATAACTTCTTATGAGAGACGTATCCATTATTGGCATTGGCCAGACACCGGTGGGCGAGCACTGGGACAAGAGTTTGCGCGAACTGGCGTATGAGGCGCTGGCCGCGGCCATGAAAGATGCCCGGGTCGAGCACATCGACGGACTGTATGTCGGCAACATGCTCAGCGGCGAGCTGACCAGCCAAGAGCACTTGGGCGCGTTGATTGCCGAGCACTCTGGGTTGCGCGGCATCGAAGCCGTGAAGATCGAGGCGGCGTGTGGCAGCGGCGGCGCAGCCTTGCGCATTGGCTATGCCATGATCGCGGGCGGTCTCAGTGACGTGGTGGCGGTCATGGGCGTCGAGAAGATGACCGACAAGCCCAGCCACATGGTGACCTCGGCGCTAGCCATGGCCGCTGACGCTGAGGCTGAGGCATTGCAGGGGCTGAGCTTCGTCGGCATCAACGCGCTGCTGATGAAACGCTACATGCACGAGTATGGCTATCAGAAGGACGACTTTGCCAACTTCGCCATCAACGCCCATGCCAACGCTGTGAACAATCCGTATGCAATGTTTCCGCAGGCGATCACGGCCAAACAGTTCGCGGCGGCCAAGCCGGTGGCCGACCCGATCAACCTGCTGGACTCATCACCGATTGCCGATGGCGCGGCGTGCGTGATTCTGGCTCCGACCCAGATCGCCAAAGAGTTCACCGACAAGCCCATTCGCATTCGCGCCACGGCGATTGCCACCGATAGCCTGGCGCTGCAAGACCGGCGCGATGTGTTGTATCTCGAAGGCGGCGCCATCAGCGCGCAGAAAGCCTATGCCATGGCCGGCGTCGGCCCCGGCGACATCGACCTGTTCGAGGTGCACGACGCCTTCACCATCATGAGCGCGC
>JBBQST010000295.1:0-6253 GCA_038213625.1 Thermoflexales bacterium | reverse complement strand
CTGAAACACACCCGCTGCAAATTCCTCGCGCACCTTGCCCAACCCGTCGGTCAGTGCCTCGGCCTCCTGCACCGTGATGATGCCGGACTTAGCCAGCGCGGCAGCATAGGCAATGCTGCCGCGAATGTCGGCGTCCCACAGCCGAATATCGAAGCCGATGGAGTCGTTGAACTGCGTCATCAGGGCATCCAGCTCGCCGGTGAATCGGCCGCCCCAGAGTTGATAAGGTGGTTGTTGCATGCTTGGTATCGCCGTCTAGATGTCTGACTTCTTCCAGAAGTCAGACATCTTCATTCCTGCTAATCACTGTCCCGATCGCGGCTTCGATAGTTGGTGGCGGTGTTCTCGATGACATAGGCCAGCTCTTTGTCGGTCATGCGCGTCACCAATCGAATATCAAAATTCTTGGCACTATACGGGTCCAGGTTCGTCGTAATCATCGTCGGCATGCGGGTGCGATAGCGATAGTCCAAAACCGAATACAACGTCTCACTCGCCCACTCGCTCACCCGCTCCGAACCCAGATCGTCCATGATCAACACCGGCGCTTTGCGGTAAATATCCAGCGCGTCCTCGAACTCGCTCACGCCGTTCAGCGTGTCGCGGCTAAACAATCGGCGTAATTTGTAAAACATATCTGGTACGGTGATGTAAATTGCCGGCGTGCCCATATTGACAATGTGGTTGTGCACGGCCGCGGCCAGGTGGCTCTTGCCATTGCCCGAGCGGCCATAGATCACCAGCCACTGGTCCTGATGCTCGGCAAAGTCCTTGGCCGCTTCCAGGCACGCCACCAGCACCTTACTTTCAACGCCGTCTAATGTCGTGTCGAAGTTGAAGAAAGTCTGCCTGGCCGCGCGGCCCAACTCAGAGCCGAATTTGTCCAGCTCGGTGGCCGCTTGTGTGCGAGCCACTCGCCTGGCTTCCAACATGGCCTCGGCGCAATGCGGGCACGGCACCACAGCGTTGCTGGCGTTGATCACAAACCGCATGTTGCGGCAATAGGTGCAATCGGGTCCACCATCTGAGGGCGTGATCGCGGCATCAGGGTTGGCCCGGTTGGTTGCGCTTGGCGCGGCGTTTGGCAATCGCCTGGAGCGATTCTTCAGCACGTCGTTCTGCCTCAGAAAGCTCTTGAGCGTCGTAATCGAGCTTTGGTTTTCGCCCCGCGCCTGATTCTGCGCGGGCCGCGTCTGCGGGTTGCCGGATGCGTTTTCGGGTGGTTCCTGACTCATTCTCGTCCTTGTTCTCCGGTGGGTTCAGCACACTTCTGATGTAGTTCCAGTTTAACGCGTTTGCGCGCGCGGCTGAGTCAAAGGCATGGGTCCACAGCACGGTGTCAGCGATATGGGCCGCCATCGTGTTGATCTCGGCCGCCACCATCGGGTCCAGCCGTCCCACCCGCCGCTTGTATTCGTTGAAGGCGAATTGAGCGACCTCATTGACCGGTGCCGGCATGAACACATTCGGCGAGGGGTTCAACAAAATCTGCCGCAGGTAGCGCCAGTCTTTTTTGTTCTGCCGCGCGCCAAATTCAAACACGGCCCGCCACACATTCACATCTTTGATGTCGCCGTCGTAAATACTCTTGATATCGCGGGCAATGTATTCTGTCGGCGGCAACCCAATCACGGTCTCGTACAGCCGCAACAAATCTTTCACGGCGATATTGACCTGGGCACGGCCGCGCTCAAACGCCAGTTGCGCCTCCTCATCCTGTGCCAGCAATGGCACTAATGAGCGCACATCCAGCGGCTGGTTTTGCTGCGCCATGCGCTTCAGGCCGTCGATAACGATGCGAATGCCAAACATGGCCACGGCCGCGCGCACCGCACTAAACTCATTGCCGTTCGGCCAGCGGCGCAACAGCTCGCGCAAGGCCACAATGTCTTCAGGCGGATTCTCGCTGCGCGCGATCACGATGTTGAAGTAGCTGGAGGGCTCGGCCGGCGGGAGCGATGTCAACTCAGGGCCGATGACGCTGATTTTGCGCGGCGGCGTTTGTTTGGGCCGCGGTGCCGCAAACACCAGGCGTGCCGCTGCCATCATCTCGTCGGAGGTATATCCACACGCCGCCCACTCATCCAACAACGCCAGATCGTCATCATCCAGCGCATACACCTGCACCACTTCGAGCCGTTGAATCTCGCGCCGCAGGGTTTCGTAGCCATTCACCGGCGCTGTGCCTCTAGCTGCATTCGTGGCGGCCTCAGCCGCTTCCAATGCCTCGATCACGCGCCGGCTGGCATCGGTGTTGGCAAAATAACGCGGCTCTGAGCCAAAGCGCGCTTCCAGCAAAGTGCCGTGCGCCAACGCCTTTTGCAGCGCATAGCGCAACCCCAGCTCGGGCAGGCTCAGGCTTTGCACGGCCGGATGGCTCAGCAGTTCAGTCTCGGTCACGCTGGCGGTCACATTCACCGACAAACTGACCATCTCGTGCGCGGCCGCGCGCTGCTTCTGCTCCAGCAGACGCAACGCCACCAGCGTCACCTTCAGCTCGGACAAATCATCCACCTGCGCGAGGGCTTTCTCAATGAAGTCGGACAGCATTCTTTTAGAAGGCGGCTGGCAGTAAGCTGCTAGCAGCCAGCAGCCAGCAGCTAGATACAGTTCAATCCGCTCGCGCGTCAGGTTCTTAAACGAAGTTAACCGCTTGTCGAAGAACAGGTTAATCCGGCCGGTCGGACCGTTACGGTTCTTTTGCACACTGATCTCGGCAATGTTCTTCTGATCCGTGTCGGGGTTGTAGAGTTCATCGCGATAGATAAAGGTCACGATGTCCGAATCTTGCTCAATTGAACCGCTTTCCCTCAGGTCACTGAGCATCGGCCGCTTGTCGCTGCGTTGCTCCACCATGCGCGAAAGCTGACTGCCGGCGATCAGTGGCACCTTCAACTCGCGCGCAATCTGTTTGAGCGCGCGCGAGATATAGCTGATCTCCTGCACACGGTTTTCCATGCCTGGCCGGCCGCCGCTGTTCTCGCCCTGCATCAACTGCAAGTAATCCACCACGATCAAGTCAAGCCCATATTCCTGATAAATGCGGCGCGCCTTCACCCGCAAATCCAGCGGCGACAGCGTCGGCGTGTCGTCCATGAAGATCATCAGGTCGGCCATCTGCATCGAAATCTTGGTCAGGTTGGCCCACTCATCATCGCGCAAATCGCCCACACGCAGCCGTTGCGAATCGATGCCGGTCTCGCTGGCGATAAAGCGTTGCACCATCTGCTCCACGCCCATTTCCAGGCTAAAAATAGCCACTTTCTGTCGATGCTTAAAGGCTGCGTTGTAACACAAATTCAACATCAGACTGGACTTGCCCACGCCCGGCCGCGCGGCCACGATGATCAAATCGCCTTTTTGCAACCCGCCGGTCAGTTTGTCGAGATCGGGGTAGCCGGTGGGAATGCCCAACGGCTCATCCTTGTGCTCGTGCAGATATTCGATGCGCTCGAAGAAGTCGTTCACGGCCCGGCGCATCGGCACCATCGCCCCATCCCCGCGCTGCTCGCTCACGGCAAAGATGGTGGCTTCGCTCTTCTCGATCACCTGCTGGAGCGGCGTCGTCTGGTCATAGGCAATTCGGGCCACATCACTGGCCGCTTGAATCATGCGTCGGCGCATGAACATCTCTTCCACCGAGTGCGCGTAGGTCTCGACATTGAGCGCCGTTGGCACGCTGTTGGTGAGCTGGGCCAGATAGCTCTCGCCGCCGATCTCATCCAACTTGCTGTTGCGAGCCAGTTCACTGGCCACGGTCAACAGGTCCACTGCATCATGACGCTCCTGCAGCTTCAAGATGCTGTCGTAGATCCAGCCGTTCTTGATGATGTAGAACATGTCCGGCTTGAGAAACGGCGCAATACGTAAACCGGCCTCAGGGTCGATGAGCAATGAGCCGAGCACCGCTTCTTCAGCTTCAATATGGTTGGGTGGAAGAATATCTGCCATTAAAGTGGGACGCGGATTATAGGTTCAAATGGCGGTGCAACACTCAGATGGAAACGCGAAAACCGCTCTCCAAAAAGAGAGCGGCTTATATCTGCATAGAGACGTTCCTTGCTGTATCGCTCTTTACCGGCAAAACGCGGCCACCAGCACATCCAGCGCGGTCTGGTCATCCATCTGGCCGGTTTTGATGGCCACATCGGCCTGCAACACGGCCTCGTGTGCGCCGAGGAGTTCGCTCATCTGGAAGCGTTGCGCCTGTTGCAAGGCTTTCTTGGCCACAAACGGATGCACGCCGATGTGTTGGGCCAGCGCGTCGTTGCTCAGGTCGGCATGTTCCTTGGCCTGGATCATCAGGCGGGTTTGGCGCGCCATGTGAGACAGCACCACCAACGGCGACTCGCCACGGGCTAAAACGCCGCGCACGAACTTGAACGCATCCTCGCCGTTACGCATGCTGATCGCGTCGATGAACTTGAAGATATCGGCCACATCCTCATCCCACACCAGCGCCTCCACATCGGCGCTCTCAATGCGCCGGCCCAGCGCAAACGCGGCCAGCTTCTCCAGCTCATTGTCCAGCTTGTATAAGTAAGTGCGGCTATCGCTGACAAAGTGATCGCGGTCATTGGTGCTGCCGCGATTAATTTTGTTGCTCAGCAGCACTGCGGCCGGCGGCGCAATCTCGCTGTTCTTGGCCCTGGCTCGCTCCACAATCCAGCGCACCGGATCGGCCGGCATGGCAAACACTTTGGTGTGGCCGCCACTATCCTTGTCCTCAGCCAGCTTCATCAGCGGGTGCGTCTCCGGCAATAACTCATCCTCGGCAAAAATCAGCCGCGTCGTCTCACTCGTATCCTTCAAATAATCCAGCAGCGTCTGCAACGGCGACACCTCGTCCTCCTGGCTCTGACTCTTTTTGCCTTTTGCCTTTTTACTTTTGCCTTTCCCCGCCCCCTGCCCCGCCAGCCAGCCTTGCACCACCACCAATCTTTTGTCGGCCAAAAATGGCATCGCATCTGCCGCACCGGCAATCTCCGCCAGCGTGGCTGTACGATCCAGCAGCGTCGTGTTCAGCGAGGCAATATCTGGCTCGCCCAGCTTCGCCTTCATCTTCGCAATCTCTTCGTCGCGCGCCATCGAGTTGGGGCCGTGAAACAAGTACCACATGAGAAAATGAATTAGAGGTCAGACCTCTTCAAAAAAGTTCAGAAATAGAATCGGTAGAGACATAAGCGTTGAGGGACGTCTTAGCTTCACAGTGTCATTCCCGCGGAGGCGGGAATCCAGGCATAACCCCAGCGCAACAGTTGATCAAAGTGCTGGATTCCCGCCTCCGCGGGAATGACGGCCTAAGCTTATTGATTTGACATTGGCGCTCATTCACCGCTGTTTCATTTACCAATTTTATTTCTGAACTTTCATGAAGAGGTCAGACCTCTGGATCTGCTCTACAAATACCCATTCGCCATATACCAGTCATACGTCCGCTGCACGGTCTCGACAAACGGCCGCGTCTTCAAGCCTAATTCCGCGTGCGCCTTGTCCGAGTTGAACCAGAAGGTCTGGGTCGAGAAGCGCATCTGCTGGCCGTCAATCGGCAGCTTTAATTTCACCACCCGGCGCGCCCAATCCACCGGCCGCGATAGCGAATTCAGCACCCAGGCCGGCACTTCCAGCGTCGGCCGCGGCTTGCCGACCACATCCGCCGCCATGCCAAAGATATCCTTGTGCCACAAATTCTCGGCCCCGATGATGTAGCGCTGTCCCGACCGGCCGCGCAGTGCCGCAGACAGATGCGCCTCGCACACATCGGCCACGTCCACCATGTTGACGCCACCCGGCGCGTAGTAGAACACATTGCGCTGGGCCGATTCCAGCACCATCGCCCCGCCGATCACATTCACATCGCGCGGCCCCAAGATCACGCTCGGGTTCAGGATGACGACTTCCAGACCCTGTGCCACAAATTCCTGACACACCTGTTCGGCCAGCACTTTGGTATAGCCATAGTGGAATTGCTCGGGCCGCAGGTTGAACGGGGCCGTCTCGTCCACGGCCTGCCCAAACGGCGGTTGCCCCAACACCGCTGCGCTGCTGGTGTAGACCACGCGCTTCACCCCGGCGGCATGGGCCGCTTTCAACACATTGCGCGTGCCCTCGATGTTGACGTGATACATCCACTTCACATCGCTCTTCCAGTAGGTGGCCACGGCCGCCACATGAAACACCACGTCCACGTCCTTCATGGCCACGGCCAGCGAATCCGGCTCGGTCACATCGCCCAATGCGGTTTCGAAGCTCA
>JBBQST010000294.1:0-6263 GCA_038213625.1 Thermoflexales bacterium | reverse complement strand
GTTGATACGCCACCGTCTCGGTCTCGGCAAGGTGGCTAGATGCGATGCCCAGCCGGGCCTGTTGATCGCCGATTCGATTCACATGGCCGCGCACGCGGTTGGGCAGCTCCAAAAATGTGAGCGTTGGTGGGGGCGTAATGGCCTTCAACGTGATTCGATCATCCCGGCCCACCCCAGCCTGCAACATCGCCTCCAATGATGGCGTTGCGCTGCCCAGGATCAAGGTGGCGCCGACCTGCCTTGCGTAGTGCTCGGCCACCCGGCGCGCATCATAGGCGGGTTGCGAGGTTTGTTTGTAGCTGGAATCGTGCTCCTCATCCAACACAATCAAGCCCAGCTTGGGAATCGGCGCAAACAAGGCCGAGCGCGCACCGACCACGACGCCAAGCTCGCCGCTGCGAATGCGCCGCCAGGTATCAAAGCGTTCACCCGGCTTCAACTTGCTGTGAATCAGCGCGACCTTGCCGGGAAATCGCTCCAGAAACCGCCGTGAGGTTTGTGGCGTCAGACTGATCTCGGGCACCAGCACGATGGCACCCTTGCCCTGTTGCAGCGCCTTCTCAACGGCCCGCATATAAATCTCGGTCTTGCCGCTGCCAGTGACGCCGCGCAACAGGAAAAATGGGGAATTGAGAATTGAGAATTGAGAAAATGATTCGTCGGGTTGTTTTCTCAATTCTTCATTCTCAATTCTCAATTCAATCTGCTGCATTCTCAATTGAATGACTTCCCACACCTGAGCCTGATCCTGGGTCAGCGGCGGCGGCGTTTTCACCACGTAATCCATGTCGGACAAAGGATCGCGCCAGCGCTCGGCATCGCCCAGCAGCGCATACCCCTGCTCGGCCAGCCAGCTCAAATCGGCCCGGCTTGCGCCCGTCTCGGCCAGAATCCACTCGGCCCAGGCAATGCCGCTGTGCGCGCGCAAATATTCGAGCACGGCCATACGCCGGGCCAGCGCCATGGCCCGCCGTGGCTGTTTTTCAGCATCATGCCGCAGGTTGCCCAACACAATGTCCAGGGTGGTGTCCGACACCACCAACTGCACCAGCGTGCTTTTGCGCGGCTGCACTTTGGGCGGCTGCAACGTCGATGAGCGCAGCACCATCCCCTCATCCAGCAGCCGATGCAGATCCATACGCCAGCCGCGCGCGTCCTTCAGAATGGTTTTAAGCCGGGCTTCGGTCACAGCACCCCGCAATTGCAGGGCCGCCAGAAGCCGCATTCGCACCGTCGCCAGCTGCGAGCTGGCCAGCGACGACACACTCGCGCGGTCATCGGCCAGCGAATAGACCTGTTGCGATTTGGGCGTAAAGCCCGGCGGCACCATCAGCGCACAACAGCGGCCAAATGGCGAGTAGTACTCGGCTGAGATCCAGGCCGCCAGCGCGAGACGCTGCGCATCCAGAACCGGCAGCGGATCGAGCAGCGAAGCGATGGGTTTGAGGTTATTTTGGGACGCTGGTGATTCGTGGATGCTCAATACAATGCCACTGGTCATGCGCCGCTGCAACGGCACCGCCACCGCGCACCCCACCTGCACCTGCGCCACTAACGTGGGCGGAATGAGATACGTCAGCGACTTGTCGATGGCGGCGGACAGCAGTGCGACTTGAGCGATCCAGGGCATACAAACGAAATATAACCGACTCGCGTGAGTGAGATCAGTAAGATCAATCAGGCTACAGTGACGATTGCTAATCCCCATCCACATTTATGAGCATTTGGTAAACACAGCAAAGTTCGTCTTGACAAATCGTTAGCTATGCTAACAATCAAATTCCCAACAAGAACTTACGCATGCCAAAAGATTTAGATTCCAGCGCGGCCACCGTTGCCCGCCAAGTCATGGAGTTGGTGCCGTTTATGATGCGCGCCATCAGTATTCCGCTGCGCGATTCGGGTGATGCCAACAGCATGATTCAGATGATCACCATGAGCGCGTTGAAAGAAGGCCCACGGCCGTTCAAAGACCTGATCGCCCATCGTCGCGTCTCGGCACCCACTATTTCGCGCAGCATCGAAGCCATGGTGCGCCGCGGCTGGATCGAACGCATTCGTCATCCCGACGACAAGCGCCAGATTCTGCTCAAGTTGACGCCGGATGGACAACAGGAACTGGCCACGTTTGACCAGCGGATGCACGAGCATATGTCCAGGCTGTTGGACCCATTGTCCAGCGCCGAGCGCGCCTCGGCACTCGAAGGCATTCACTCGCTGCGCAAAGCATTTGCACCCACGATGGAAATGCCGCTGGGCCACTGCAAGGCCAATCCCGCCGACATCAAACGTGATATTTAGCGCAACTGCTACGCTTAGCGGCTTCACCTGCATTCAGTGAAGCTGATCCAAAGGAATTTGTATGCAACCTCAAACGAAACCTTCTGCGCCTGCATCGGGTGCGCCTAACGGGCAAGCCAAGCCCGCCGGTGGGCCACCTGCCAATAGGGCTGGCGGCCCTCCGGGAGGCGGTCCTCCGGGTGGATTTGGTGGCCCACCCCCGCCGATGAACTGGCTGGCCCTGCGCCGGGCACTGGGCTATTTGCTCCGGCCATACTGGCTCACCATGTTGATGGCCCTGATCAGCCTGTTCATCGCCACCGTTGCCGTGCTCATCAGCCCACGTCTGATTCAAAATGTCATCGACGACGGCATCGTCCCTAAAAACACCAATGCGATTGTGGTGGCCGTCGTCGGCCTGGTGGTCGTGGCACTTGTGCGCGGCGTGTTCACCTTTCTGCAGACGTATCTGGCAGAGCGCGCCGGCCAGCACATGGCCTACGACATGCGCAACGAGATCTTCAACAAGATCACCGAGATGAGCTTTAGCTTCTACGACAAGCAGCAAACCGGCCAGCTCATGACGCGGGTGACCAGCGATGTCGATGTGGTGCGCCAGTTGGTGGGGCAGAACCTGTTGCAATTGATGGGCGCGGCCATCACACTGATCGTGGCCGCGATTATTTTGCTGACCCTGAACTGGCGGCTCGCCCTTATTGAGCTGGCCAGCGTGCCGATCATCTTCTATCTGCTTGGCTACTTCATCAAGCGCGTCGGCCCCTTGTTCGGTGTGGCCCAGGGCAAACTGAGTCAGTTGAACACAGTGTTGCAAGAGAATCTGGTCGGCATCCGTGTGGTGCGCGCTTTTGCCCGCGAGCCTCACGAGGTGCAGCGCTATCTCAACGTCAACAATGAACTCAAAGACGTCAACGTGGAAGTGACCCGCAAGTTCTCGATCAACTTCCCCACCATTTTCCTCGTCGTCAATGTCACGAACTTATTGGTCATCCTATTCGGCGGCCTGCAAGTCATCGGCACCACGCTAAGCCTGGGCGAATTGGTCGCGTTCAACAGCTACCTGGCCGTGTTGATCCAGCCGGTATTCCAATTCGGCTTCATCGCCTCCTTTGTGTCGCGCGGCGCGGTCAGTGCCGAGCGCGTGTTCGAGGTGCTGGATGCCGAGAACGATGTGAAGGAACTGCCCGGTGCCAAGGCGCTGCCGCCGGTGCAAGGCCGGGTCGAGTTCAAGGATGTGTCGTTCAAGTTTGCCGGCGACCAGCAACCGGTGCTCAGTCACATTAGTCTGGTGGCCGAGCCCGGCCAGACCATCGCCATCATGGGCAAAACCGGCAGCGGCAAAAGCAGCATCATCAACCTGATCCCACGGTTCTACGATCCCAATCAGGGTCAGGTCTTGATCGACGGCATTGATGTCAAAACCACCACCCTGGATTCACTGCGCGGTTCAATCGGCATCGTGCTGCAGGACAACATTTTGTTCAGCGGCAGCATCCGCGACAACATCGCCTACGGCAAGCCCGATGCGACGCTGGAGGACGTGATTGCTGCAGCCAAAGCCGCCCAGGCGCACGACTTCATCACCGCCATGCCCGATGGCTATAACGGCCTGGTGGGCGAGCGTGGCGTGGGTCTGAGCGGTGGCCAGAAGCAACGTGTTGCCATCGCCCGCGCATTGCTCATCAACCCCCGCATCCTCATCCTCGATGACAGCACCAGCGCTGTCGATGCCGAGACGGAATTTCAAATCCAGCAGGCGTTGGATAAGTTGATGAAGGGCCGCACCACATTTGTCATCGCCCAACGCATCAGCACCGTGCGCGACGCCGACAGGATTGTGCTGCTCGACAACGGCCGCATCGCCGCCCAGGGCACCCACGAGGAACTCCTCGAAAGCAGCCCCCTCTACGGCGAAATCATCGACTCGCAGTTTAAGGATGACACGAAGAAAGAGGTTATTAGTAATTAGTGTTTGGTTTTTAGTTGGGGATCAAACACCTCCAACTCCGAACTAACAACTAATCACTAATAACTAACAACTCTTAGGAGCACACATGAGAGGCGGACCACCTGGATCTCTACAAAGTATTGCCGCGCTGACCGAGGAGAAGGCGTCCAATCAGGGCGCAGTTGCCCGGCGTTTAATGGGCTATCTCACACCCTTCAAAAAGCAGTTGGTGTGGGTTGTCGTGTTAATTATTGTCAATGCCGTGACGCAGGCATTGGGGCCGGCGCTAATTGGCCGTGCCATCGACCTCTACATCAAGCCTGCCAACGAGGGCGGCAACCCACAAGGGTTGTTGCTGGATATGGGGCTGTTGCTGATCGTGTATGCCGTCACCTTTGTGGCGTCGCGCTATCAGTTCCTGTCGCTCGGCATCCTGACCCAGGACGTGCTGGTGTCTCTGCGCCAGCAGATTTTTTCCAAGGTGCAGCATCTGTCGCTCAGCTACTTCGACAAGAACCCGGCCGGTGATGTGATGAGCCGGCTGGTCAATGACACCGACGTCATCAATCAGTTCTTTGGCAACGGCCTCGGCCAGATCGTCGGCAGCGTGTTCTCGCTGGTCGGCATCCTCATCGCGATGGTGCTGCAAAGCCCCTTGCTGGCGTTGATCAGCTTTCTAGTCATCCCGGTCATGCTGGTGACGACGAGCATTTTCAGCAAGCTGGCGCGTCGCTCCTATCGCAAGACGCGCGAGACCATCGGTGATGTGTCGGCCGATCTGCAGGAGGAAATTGCCGGGGCCAAGGTCGCCCAGGCCTTCAACCGCACCAAGCTGAACGAGCAGCGCTTCGCCGTGCGCAACGCCGCCAACCGCGACGCCAACGTCGGCGCCACGGCCATCACCAGTGCATTTACACCCTTGATTGATGTATTGAGCACGGTGGCCACGGCGCTAGTGGTCGGCATCGGCGGCTACATGGCCATTCAGGGCCAAATCACCCTGGGTGTGCTGGTGGCTTTTCTGGCTTATGTGCAAAACCTGTTCCGCCCACTGCAAATCATCAGCACCACGTATACCCAGGCTCAGAGCGCGCTGGCCGGCGCAGAGCGCATCTTCGATCTGGTGGATTCGCCAGTCGAGGTGAAGGACAAACCCGGCGCGCTGCCCATGCCGCATATTCGGGGCGATGTCCAGTTCGACCACGTCAGCTTTGCCTATGATGTGAAGAAGCCGGTGTTGAACGAAGTGACGTTTACGGTGCAGGCCGGCCAGACCATCGCCATCGTCGGCCCGACCGGTGCGGGCAAAACCACCATCGTCAATCTGCTGCAGCGTTTCTATGACGCGACCGATGGCGCAGTATTCATCGACGACATTGACATCCGGGATGTGCAACAAGCCAGTCTGCGCGCGCAAATGGGCGTGGTGCCGCAGGACAGCTTCCTGTTCAGCGACACGATTGCCAACAACATTCGCTACGGCAAACTCGACGCCAGCGATGCCGAGGTGGAAGCGGCTGCAAAGGCCGCCAACGCCCACGAGTTCATCACCCATATCAAGCTGGGCTACCAGACCATTTTGGGCGAGCGCGGCACTGGCCTGAGCCAGGGCCAGCGCCAGCTCATCGGCATCGCCCGCGCCGCGCTGGCCGACCCGCGCATCCTGATCCTGGATGAGGCCACCAGCAGCGTGGACACCCGCACCGAGCAACTGATTCAGAAGGCGCTGGCCCAGTTGCTCAAGGGCCGTACCAGCTTCGTGATCGCCCACCGGCTCAGCACCATTCGCGATGCCGATCTGGTGTTGGTGGTCATGGACGGCCAGATCGTCGAGCGCGGCACCCACGACCAACTCTTGCAGATCAACGGCGCCTATGCCGATCTATACCGCCGCCAGTTTCGCACCATGGAGACCAAGCCAGACGCCGCGAAGGCGAGTTAGAGCCAGGCATCGATTTCCAAGGTCAGTTGCAATAGAGGGAAGTGAAAGAGACCCCCGACCCTTAAAGGGGAGTCG
>JBBQST010000293.1:0-6267 GCA_038213625.1 Thermoflexales bacterium | reverse complement strand
CGCAGCGGGGAGGGGCTGGGGGTGGGGTTTTTCGGCGTCAAAGCCGAAGGGAACCGTGTCGAGATCATTTCGCCCTTTAGGTTCCCCTTTCCCGCCAAAGTTGGGAGAGCCGTAATAACGTGCGCCGAACCCTTCGAACTTTATAATTTCATGCCATGTCCAACGCCACCGCTCAGTCAGAATCATCGGCGCGTCTGCTTCAGACGCCGGTATTCGAGCAAATCCATCGACACGCTTCAATTCGTAAATACAAGCCAGATCGTAACTACTCAGAGGTTTTGGACAGAATGAAGAAAAACCAAAATTTCTCTGCATTCTGTTTAATTTTGTTTATTCTGTCCAAAACCTCTGAGTAGTTACGCTTAAGGAGAAAACATGAGTGTTGGGCAGTTAACAGAAGGCTTGGATGAATATGTGGCCGGCATTGAAGCGCGGCGCAAAAAGCGGGCGGAGGATTTGCGCGCGCCGGATGGCTGGCTTTCGCTCACCGGTTTGTTCGAGCTCAAAGAGGGTGAGCACAGCATCGGCTCCAGTGATGCTGGTGATGTGGTGTTGCCCAGTAGTGTGCCCGAGCAGCTCGGCACGGTGACGTTGCACAACACGCAGGTGACCTTAAAGCTGGCAGACGATCTGGACGTTGAAATACAGGTGGACGGCGCGCAGGTGCAGGCGGGTGCGCAGATTGCATTGGCCGACAACCAGGATGGAGCGGCCAAGCCGACGTGGGTGCAGTTGGGCTCGGTCATCTTCTTCGTGCACAAATACGGCGATCACTATGCCATTCGAGTCAAGGATACGCAGAGTCCGGCCATCCAGGCATTTGCTGGTTTTGCGTGGTACGAGGTGAAGCCGGACTATCGGGTGCGCGGCAGGTTCGTGCCACACCCTGCGCCGCTCAAGGTCGAGGTGAATACCACGGTCAACACCATTGCCGAATACAGCAGCCCCGGCATCCTGGAATTCGAATTGCACGGCCAGCCGCTGCGTTTGCTGGTCACCAGCCGCAATGGCAACACGCTATCGATTCTCTTGCGCGATGCCACATCCGGCAAGCAAACCTATCCCGCCGTGCGCTTTCTAACGGTCGAGGTCGACGCAGACAACAACGCCGATGTGGATTTCAACCTGGCCTACAACCCGCCGTGCGCACTCACCCCATATGCCACCTGCCCGCTGCCGCCACGGGAGAACATTTTGTCGGTGGCGATTGAAGCTGGAGAGCTGTATTGATGGAGGTTTAGGTAATCAACGGGATGTTGGATCGTAGTTGTAGAGGCAAAGCATTGGCCCGCCAAAATGTCGGCTTTCCTAGACCTGTGCGGGTCAATGCTTCGCCCCTACCCCTGGTGTGCGGGATCCCAAATAGGGCCTCAAGTCTCATCATCGGGCGTTATTCGATGGCACGGCAATTTATAGGCAAAGCCCTTTATGCATGCGTTGACTCTGGCTGCGCCCGCTGATTACACGGACATCGCGCTTGGAACCGTTGCTGGAGTCTGATTCGACTGACCTGGCTGCAACGCGGCCATCAACTCATCCATCGGCACACTGACGATGGCCGAAGCTTTGTCGCTCATGGCGTAGGGCAGGATGAGTTCACCACCATGGACGAGTGCGCCGCAGCTGTACACGACGTTGGGCACATAGCCTTCACGCTCGTTGCCTCTGGGCGAGAGCAGAGGTTCGCTCAGCCGACCGATGATGTGGGTGGGGTCGTTCAAATCCAGCAACGCTGCGCCGATGCAATATTTACGCAGCGGCCCAACCCCGTGCGTGATGACTAGCCAGCCTGCCTCCGTTTCGATGGGCGAGCCGCAGTTGCCGATCTTGACCGATTCCCAAATCTCCGCCGGCTGCATAAGCATCTGGTAGTCGTGCCAGAAGTGAAGATTGTCCGAGAACATGATGAATAGATTTTCGTCATCCTGCCGCGACAGCATGGCGTAACGGCCATTGATGCGCCGGGGAAACAACGCCATCCCCTTGTTTTGCACTGCACTGCCATTGAGCGTGAGCACCCGAAAGTGTAGAAAATCCGTGGTCTCGATGAGCTGCGGCAGGATGGTGCGGCCGTTGTAGGCGGTGTAGGTGGCGTAGTAGGTGACCGTGCCGTCATCATCGACGAAGCGGACAAAGCGGGCATCTTCAATGCCGTTGCTCTCGTTGGGCGAGACCGGGAAGATGATCCGCTCACTCATGCTGTTCGATTCCGAAAAACTCAACTCGTAGTTGGAATCAGCCAGCCATTTCATGCAATCCAGGATGCGGTTTACATCCGGCGTCAGTGACAGCTTCTCGCGGCGCAGAAAGTCCATGCTGTGGGATAGCTCGCTACGAGTGAAGGTATCGGCCAAATGATCCATGGCCGCGATGCTGTGCTCGTTCTCGCAATCCATCTCCTTCAGTTTTTGGATGAAGTTTTTTTTGCGATATCTGGGATTGGAGATCACCTCGGGCTGAGTGACACAGCCGGTGACGGCATCCATGGTGATGCTGCCGCCGGGCAGGATCAGGCCGGAGCGAAACTCGATGGATGAGATGTGGCCTTCGCCGGTGGCGCGCAGGCTCATCACAAATCGCAGCGCGCCTTCGGGTATCCCTTGCTGATCCGGGTGCGGCACGATCGACGGGTTGAATAATGCCGCGGATTCGAGGGCATACTCACCAGAGAACAATGCACCCAGCAGTAATTGCCGGGCCGGCGTCAGCGGCTGCGACGTGGAGATGTGATGGCGAATCTTCTCGTAATGCCTCAGCAGAAGCGACTCGATATTAAAGTGCCGAAATCGAAATTCGTGGAGGACGGTGTCCAGTCCCCGCTGTGCATCAGCTTCGGTCAGCGCAAGTGCACGACGAATGATGTTGCTAATTAACCGGGGATTGGACGGAATCGATGGGCGAAGAATCACGCGGGCGCTTTCAGGTGCCAGCGTGATTCCGTGGGGGCGTAAGGAAATTGGGCTCATGGGGGTTCAGTGGAGTTTATTGAGTTTCGTTGAGTTGCATTGTGCTTCATTCGGCGTGGATGTGCTTGGTTAAACCTGGGCAAGTTTATGCCGTGGGGCGGAGTGAATCATCTATGAGGTGTTCTGCGTAGTTCATCTCGGCCAGCGAAAGATGGAAGGCCAGCGATGATTCTGCGCCCTGATTTTCATTCACGCGATCGGCGTGTAATCCATCGACACACCCGCCGGTGGCTGAATCATACAGGGGAAGTCCCAGATCGTTGCGGCCCAAAAACCACTCGAACGCGCGCTTGGCCTCGCGAGACCAGAACGGATCCTGGGTGGCTCTGAACGCTTCCAGACAGGCCGCAACCATGGCCTGGGCTTCAACCGGCTGCTGATCAAAATCGGCTCGCGCACCCTCGCGCTCGTAGAAGCCGTTGCTGCCGATGGGCCGAAAGTGGCCGGGCTGGGTCTTTTGAATCGAGGCCAGCCAGCGCAGGGATTGAATACCAATCTCGAACGCTTCGGGGTCGGGCAGCCACTGGCCGCTCAGCAACAGCGCTTGCGACAAACGCGCGTTGTCGTAGGTGGCCTTCGGCTCAAACCAGGGCCAATCTGCCGTGGCCGTGTTCTTCCACAATGCCACCAGCTTTTCGGTCAGCATCTTGCGGGTTGAGTTGATCTGGGCTGTGCCCGGGACGCGTCGCAAATACTCGTGAATGCCCAGCAGTGTAAAGGCCCAGGCGCGGGGGGAACTAAACGTTTCCACAATGGCTAACCCACGCTCAAACAACTGGGCCGACAGCTTGCGGTGGCCCTCATTGCGAGAGCGGCCAGCCCCGGTGCCGGCGGCCCAGATGGCGCGAGCGTGGCTGTCTTCGCTGCCCACATCTTCCAACCACTGCCGGCTGAGGCTCATGAAATTGCGAAAGCGGCCGGTGTTGAGATTAAAGGCCGCGGCCATGAAGGCCAGGTAACTGGTGGACAGGCGGTCCAGATTTTCGGTGGGGCGTTGTCCGCCCAATTCGTCCAGCAGATTGCACAGGATAAATGCGCGGGCGTTGTCGTCGATGCAATAGCCTTCGTGAAAGTTGGGCACATTGAAGATGGCGTGTTGAAAAATGCCGGTGCTGTCGCTCATTCGCAGCAGATGATCGAGTTGAAGCGGCGGTAGCTCATACGGCCGGCTGCCCAGCGTCCACCTGGCAAACGCCGTGCGCGATTTGGCAGTGCGCTCGGTGCGTGCTCGCTGAAACGATTGCAGGTAGCGCTCGGCTACCGCTGGCCAGATCATCTCGCGGCCCAGTTGGTAGGCCGTCTGGCGGGTTTGCAGCAGGTTCACTGGATCATCCAACAGATCACACACTGCATCGGCAATGGCTTGCGGATTGCGGAAGGGCACCAGCCGGCCACGACCCTCGGCCAGCAACTCCTGGGCATGCCAGTAGGGCGTGGAGACCACGGCTTTGCCCGCGCCGAACACATAGGCCAGGGTGCCTGAGGTGATCTGGGCCTCGTTGAGATAGGGCGTGACATAGACATCGGTTGCGCCGATGAATTCGGTCAGGTCATCCAACGAGACGAAACGGTTGTAGAAGATGACATTGTCTTTGACGCCGCAATCCTCGGCCAGCCGCTCCAGGCCGAGGCGATAGCGTTCGCCTTCGCGCGCAATCAGATGCGGGTGGGTGGCACCCAGAATCAGGTAGACGACATTGGGATGACGCCGGACAATATCGGGCAGGGCCTGGATGGCGTACTCGATGCCTTTGCCCGGCCCCAGCAACCCAAAGGTGAGCAGCACTTCGCGACCCTCGACGCCGAATTGGGCCTTGTATTGGCTGGAGTCGATGAAAGGAATGTCGGGAATGCCGTGTGGAATCAGATCGACTTTGGCATCGGGAATGGCATAGGTGTCGCGCAAAATCTGCGCCCCTTTCTCGGCCATCACCACCACACGGTCGCTGCGCTGAACCAGTTCCAGCATCACCTTGCGCTGGGTCGGGCTGGGATCGCGCAGGATGGTGTGCAGCGTCGTCACCACCGGCATGCGCACCTCTTTGAGCAGCGCTAACAGATGGCTGCCGGCCAGACCCCCATAAATCCCAAACTCATGCTGCACGCACAGCACATCTGCATTATTAAAGTTTAGAAAATCCGCGGCTCTGCGGTAGGAGTTCAAATCCTTTTCAAGAATTTCGAAACGAACCCGCGGAGGATAGGCATAGCCCTCAACCTGGTCGTTCACGGCCCCGGCAAAGCACAGCGAGTCGGTGGCCACGGCGGCAACGGCATCGCACAGGTCGGTGGTGAACGTGGCAATGCCGCACTGGCGCGGCATGTAGCCGCCCAGGAAAGCGATTTTTTTCAGCGGGTTGGTTTCCATCAAAGTAGTCCTCTCATATGTGCGGCTACTCTATCAGGCCCGACACTGCCAACATAGCAGAATGGCTCTGCAATGGCCGGCCTCAACCCGCGGCGATTTATCAATCGATGCGGAAAAGGCCGTGTTAATGGATGACGTGCTGAAGCAAGGACTTTTCTATGAGGTAGGCGACTCATCGGACCCAGTCGGCTCGGCGGGCTTGCTGCTATAGCGGAAGGTGCAGCAGGGCGCGCCCTTCATGATGGTTTGCTCGCGCACCAGTTGAATGTCCGGGTTGAAGCCTTCCACCAACGAGAAATCGCGATTGCACGAGAGGGTGGCGCCGAGCTCGGCCATGCCCAGCGAGCGATACATCTCGGCATATTTGCAGCGTGTGACGTTGAACGCGTAGTGCGTGCCGGTTTGCTCCAGCGTTTCTGTTTCCAACGCATTATTTTTGCGCCAGTCGCCGGATGAATTTGAGAAGGCCAGCAGTGAGGTATCGCCCAGTTGGGCGGCACGTTCGGCACCCTGCTGGCGCGCGATCTGAATGATGGTTTCGCCGACGATGGCCAACACCCGCTCGCGATCAAACTCTTTGGAGAGCGCGTCCACGATGGGGCCGATGATGCGAGCCTCGATCTCGCGGCGCTTGAGCACGCCGATCTCGTTGAGCGTATCGGGTGGAAGTGCGGCCGCTGGAAGCGCGGCCGCATTCTGGATGATTTCAGTGAGTTCACTTGCCATTGAGCATCAGTCCTTTTAATTCCTCTTTTGATCTTTTGAATTAAGTTTGGGTGAATGAAGTGTCTGGATATAGGGTGAACAAAATGCTAAAGAACGTGTCTGCGTTTGTCAATGTCGTTTGAGTTGGCGTAAGTGTCGCGGTGGCTGTGGCCGTGTTGGAGTTGCTGACAGGGCTTGGATTACTGTGCCACCCTATTCACGATGACG
>JBBQST010000292.1:0-6277 GCA_038213625.1 Thermoflexales bacterium | reverse complement strand
TGGCGCACGTGGTCTTTGCCGGCAGTGGCGTCGAAACGGGCAGCGATCAGTATTACGACATGGTGAAGTACGTGGCGCTGCGCGATGGGCAGATTGTGAATCCGGCCGTGGACATCATGGCCACCGAGGCCACCAGTACGGGCTCATACGCCGCCCGGCCGCGCTTGTGGCCCGGCCGCAACGGCATCATGAACATGACCTGGCGCGACATTGAGGGCGTGAAATTTACCCAGGCTCCCGTGACCAAAGCGGGTGTGCCAATCGCCTGGGCCGATTCAAAACTCATCAGCGAAGGCTATTTCAGCCAGGTGGTCGAGGACAGCCGCTCTCGCTTGCACCTGCTGGTGACCGAGAACGTGGTGACGGCCGAGTGCATGAACTGCTTTCACCTCTATTACTACCAGTCCGATAATGATGGTGAATCATGGACGCCGCAGAAAGACATCTCGGTGTTGACCACCGGTGCGGCCAAGCCCGACATCGCCATCGATGTCAACAACAATTTGTATGTGGTGTGGGAGATGGGTCCCGGCGGCGACCTGGGCCAACTCTCCCGGCCCAGCAAAATTGCCTACGCCGCATCCTATGATCGCGGCGAAACCTGGACCACTCCAACCACGTTTGTGCCAGGCGGAGCCAACACCGAGGCGCGTCAGCCCAGCATCATCATCGACGGCCGCGGCAATCTGCTGATGACATGGATGGGCGTGACCGATCCCGGCTTCTACTATCAAGTGTCGTCGGATCAGGGCAAAAATTGGTCATCCCCCCAACGCATTCCGGCCATCTTCAATGCTGTCGACATTTACGACAACCGGCTGGATGGTCAATCCATGGCCCAGGACAGCGCCGGCACCGTTCATCTGGCCGTGGTGGGACGCACCTTGCAAGACCAAAAGACCCTGAACCTGCTGCGGTTGGAGTGGAATGGCGCGGCCTGGTCGGCACCGGATGTGGTGGCCACAGTCGATCCAGCCCAGACGAGTGATGTGCCGCAGTGGCCGCGCATTGCCGTTGGCTTGGGTAATCAATTACACATGGTGTGGTACTTGCGCCGCAGTGCATTAAAGCAGGAGATGGCAGACAACCCACCGCCGTACGAAATTTTCTACACCACCGCCCGGAGCAATGCCCAAGCGGTCCCGCCCCAACCCGTGCCCGAAGTGCGGCCGACCGCGACGCCAAAAGGCCGGACACTGCCGCAAATCGTCCCCACCGACATGATCAGCCTGACACAGGCCGAGCGTGGTTTGCCCAACAGCGACATCACCCTCACCCGCCTGCAATCTGAAAATGATGGCTATGTGCGGCTGGGTCTGAGTCTCGTGCCCGCTCTGGCCATCATCATTGGAGTGGTGCTCTTTACACGTTTCAAACGCCGCTAGCAAGCGCCGCTAGCAAGCGCCGCTAGCAAACAGCGGGATCATGACTCGTTGCGCACTCCATTTCATTCAAATTTTCATGCCGCAAGCTTCACCCATTTCATCCACACCCGTGCAACCCATTCCTGATTCAACTTCAGCCAGCCGCGCACCCGCCAGCGGCGTCACTCGCAAGCGCGTGTTGTTGCTGACCCAAGTGCTGCCCTATCCACCCGACAGCGGGCCGAAGGTGAAGACCTGGAACGTCCTCAAATATTTGTCGCAACATCATGAGGTGACGCTGGTTTCATTTGTGCGGGGGGATCAAACGGCCGAGATCCAACACTTGCAAAAATATTGCAAAGCAGTGCACGTGGTGCAAATATCTCGTAACCCTATCTATGATGCTGTAGCGATGTTGCGGAGCGTGGTCACCGGCCAGCCCTGGATGATGGTGCGTGATGATCGGGCCGATATGCGCACACTGATTGATCGGCTGTGCGGCCAGGATCAATTTGACATCGCCCACGCCGATCAGCTCAACATGGCCCAGTATGCCGAACGCGCGGCCCAGCGGCAGCCCGGCATTCACAAGGTGCTGGACGCCCACAATGCGCTTTGGCTGCTCTACAAACGGCTGGCCGAAACGATGACCGGCGGCGTGCGCAAAATTCTGCTGACCCGCGACTGGCGGTTGCTCAAAACCTACGAAGGCCGCATTTGCCGCGAGTTTCCTGGCGTGCTGGCCGTCAGCCGCGAAGATCAAACCGCGCTGGAAGAGGCAGCAGGCCAGAAGCTGGACGCCGTTGTAATTCCCATCGCCGTGGACACCGACGAGGTGGCCCAAGTGCAGCGGGATGCACATGCCAGCCACATCCTGCACATCGGAACAATGTATTGGCCGCCCAACATCGACGGCATTCAATGGTTTGTGCGCGAGGTCTATCCCCACATTCGAGCCGCCCGGCCCGATGTGGTGTTCGATGTAGTGGGCGCCCGCCCGCCACAAGACCTGCTCAATATGAACCAGCAGGGGATCGGCGTAAACGTCACCGGCTACGTGACCGACCCAGAGCCATACCTGCAACAATGCGGGGTGATGGTGGTGCCGTTGCGCGCCGGCGGGGGCATGCGCGTCAAAATTCTCAATGCGTTGTCACAAGGGTTGCCGATGGTCAGCACCACCATCGGCGCTGAAGGCATTGCCGTGGTTCCCGGCGAACACATGCTGATTGCCGACGATCCCCACACTTTTGCTGAAGCTGTACTCCGCCTACTTTCCGACAAAAAACTAGCCGACAGACTAGGGCTAAATGGCCGTGCACTAATTCGAGGTACTTACGACTATAGAGTAGCGTGTCGAAATATAGAGCAAGCATATCGTCAGAATTAGGCAACAACTTCGGTGAGTGACAGCGTTGGTCAAATAAACGGCTCCGCACAATGCGTTCTTAAACTCACCCGGTAAAAGGATATTGGCTCTGGGCGAAGCAAGACCCAAGACCAATATTGGCTTTTCTTTAGGTCGACCGCAGGAATCTAGGCCTAAAGTCCGATTAATGTTCCAGACGAAATGCTGAACTCAACGCCAAAAGGTTGTTCTTGTTCATTTTTGCATTAAGTGTTTCAGCTCTTTGCTTCTCATGAATATTCTTGCGGTGATTCCCTATGTGCCAACACCCATTCGGGTGCGGCCCTATCAACTGTTGCGCTATCTGGCGCAGCGGGGGCATCGCCTCACCCTGGCAACGGTCTGGGAATCCGAGGCCGAGCAGAAATCCATCGAGGACATCCGAAGTTGGGGCGTCGAGGTTATCTCGGCACCGCTCACCCAAACCCAGAAGGTCTTGAACATGGCCCGTGCCGCAGCAACCGGCGCGCCCATTCAGGCCTGGTTCTGCCAGGTGCCCGAACTCAAGCTCGCCATCGAGGCCCGGCTGGCGCAAGGTGATATCGAGATCGCCCACATCGAACATCTGCGCGGCGCCCGCTATGCGCTCGACATTCAAGCCTTTGTCGCCCAGCACCACTTGCAAACAGCGGTCGTGTGGGACAGCGTGGATTGCATCAGCCATCTCTTCGAACAGGCCAGCCAGCGTGCTCGTAGCTGGAAAAGCAAACTCATGACCGCGGTCGAGTTGCCACGCACGCGCCGCTATGAGGGCTTTGTCGCGGCTCAGTTCCCGCAAGTATTGGTTACAAGCGATGCCGACGCGGCCGCGCTGCAAAAGCTGGCCCACAACCGGGCCGCCATTCGCACACTTGGCAACGGCGTGGACCTGGACTATTTCGCGCCAACGCTGGACCAGCGGCAGCCCGACACGATTGTTTTCAGCGGCAAGATGAGCTATCACGCCAACATCGCAGCGGCGTTGTATCTCACCCAGGAAGTCATGCCCATCGTGTGGCGCTCGCGGCCCAACACCAAACTCGTGATCGTGGGCAGCCAGCCATCCGCCCAGATTCGCGCGCTGGAAGCTCAGGATTCAGGCGCGCGCGTTCGCGTCACCGGCTACGTCAAAGACCTGCGCGTCTCGTTGCGCCAGGGCAGCATTGCGGCGGCTCCGTTGCTCTACGGGGCTGGCATTCAAAATAAAGTATTAGAGGCCATGGCCTGCGGCATCCCCGTGGTGGGATCGTCACAGGCTTTCTCTGCGCTTCAGGCCGCGCGCGGCACCGACTGTCTGGTGGCCGATACGCCGGAGTCATTTGCCGAAGCGCTGCTCAATTTGCTCAACAATGAAGGCCTGCGCCAGCGCATGGGCGCGGCGGGCCGGCGTTTTGTCGAAACCCATCACAACTGGCACACCATCATCGCAGAACTCGAAAGCATTTATCAATCTACGAGGAATCAGCTCAATGTTCAACAGCTCATCAGCTCAACCCCAGACGACGTTCGCTCAAACGTCCTCTCCGGCAATGGCCGCAGCAGCGACCGCAACGGCGACCGCAGCAACGACCGCAATAGCGACAGCGCCATCGCTGCCGCAACCCATTCATGATCGCCGCGTCAGCGATACGGTCTCGCGCTTCGCCGACATCGTGCTCACGTGCGTTGGGTTGGTGCTACTGAGCCCGCTATTGCTGGCGCTGGCCATCATTGTCCGGCTGGACAGCCCTGGACCGGTGATTTACCGGCGCCGGGTGATGGGCAAAGGCGGCACGCAATTCGACGCCTTTAAGTTCCGCACCATGCTGACCAACGGCGATGAGATGCTGGCCAAGTATCCCGAGCTCAAAGTCATTTGGGAGCGCGACCAGAAGCTGAAGGAAGACCCACGCGTCACCCGCTGCGGCGGATGGATGCGCAAATTGAGCCTGGACGAACTGCCGCAACTGTTCAATGTCCTGATCGGCCAGATGGCCCTGGTTGGGCCGCGCATGATCACCAAGGGGGAGCTGTCGCGCTATGGCGAATATGCCGAAGAACTGCTGACGGTTAAGCCCGGTCTAACCGGACTGTGGCAAATTTCGGGACGTTCCGATATCGCGGGGGCTGAGCGCGCTCAGCTCGACATTTACCAGATTCGCACACGCTCGTTCCTGCGCGATCTGCTCATTGTGTTCAAAACCATTCCAGCAGTCATCAAAGGCCGCGGTGCCTACTGACTTGTAGTCGCGGCCGATGTGTCAGGTCGATATCAAGACCCGCCTCCACGAATCGTCCACATTACAACCTGCAATTTGTTTTTGAGCCTGACCTAGGCATTAGGCTTCGCTTCTAGGAATCGCTTTGTGAACAACCTGCCCATCGAGGAAACATCATGTTAATTGCCCGTGCGCCCTTGCGCGTTAGCTTATTTGGTGGCGGCACAGACTTGCCGGCGTTTTACACACGCTACGGCGGAGCCGTGTTGTCAACCACACTGGACAAATATGTCTATGTCGTACTGAATGCCAATGAGGATGGCGCGCTTCAAATTACCTCATCGGACTATCAGATGTTCTATCGCCTGCCCGTGGGCGATCCGCTGATGTGGGACGGCGACCTGAGCCTGCCCCGCGCCGTGCTGCAACATTTCGGGGTTGAACAGGGTGTGTCCATGTTCCTGGCCTCGCAAGTGCCGCCGGGAACCGGGCTGGGTTCATCCAGCGCTGTCACCGTGGCCCTGATCAAGGCCGTGAGCACGGCTTGCGGTCTTAAGCTGACCAAAGGCCAGGTGGCCGAGCTGGCCTCCTACATCGAAATCGTCAAGCTGCAAAAGCCGATCGGCGTGCAGGATCAATATGCCTCAGCCTGGGGCGGCTTCAACTGGATCTCGTTCGACGCCAATGGCGTGTGCACCGAGCCGCTGAACGTGCCGCAGCAGACCATTTCGCGCCTGGAGAACAACCTGCTCATGATGTTCACCGGCGCCACCCATGACAGCGCACAAATTCTGAAGCACCAGACCAAGTCGTCCCAAGATCAGTCGCCGTTGGTGATCGAGTCTTTACAGGCCGTGCACGAGCTGGCTCGCAATGCCAAGACTTATCTGATGCGCGGCGATCTGGATCGCTTTGGCGACATGTTCGATCAGGGCTGGCAATATAAAAAGAAATTTGCACCAGGCGTGTCCAACGAACGCATCGACCGGTGTTACACCCTGGCCCGCAACAACGGCGCCCGGGGTGGCAAGATCGCCGGCGCCGGTGGGGGTGGCTTCCTCGTGCTGTATTGCGAGGATGGCTCCAAGGATCGCGTCGAGGCCGCGTTAACCCAGGATGGGCTCAAGCGCATGGATTTTCACTTCGAGACGGACGGCGCGCGGGTGCTATCCAACGCCGGTGTGCGCCTGAGCGAGTCGGATCAGGCCGTTCAAGCATATGAACGCGGCAGCTTCCGCTCAAGAATGTAGCCGAAGCGGCGGCTGGGGGCTGGCGACTGTTTTCTGGACCAGCCGCCCGCCGCCAGCCGCCAGCGGCCTCAGCATCGC
>JBBQST010000291.1:0-6341 GCA_038213625.1 Thermoflexales bacterium | reverse complement strand
CGCATCAAACAAGGCACGAACGTGTGTAGTCATATCGAAATTAAAATGGGCTACAGGCTCGCAATGACAGCCCGATCCAAAGCCTTACCCCCAAGCCGATTCCATCATCTCGAAGAAGCGCTGTTCGTCCACGGCCGTAACCACCCGCGCATTGGGACGGGGATGTTTGCGATTGAGCGTGGTGAGGCCGCGCCCAAAGTGATGCGCGACATCGACCTGGACAAATGCTTTGACCTCTTCTGTGATGATGGACTCGTCGAGCGCGACGGCCATGGCCATCGGGTCGGGCGATGGAAAGGCCTTGTGCAAATAGGTATCGCGCAGGGCGGGGATGAGCTTCTCGCACATCTTCCAGCAGAAGGTGCCGCGCGGCGTGTTGCGTTGGCCGAGCGCGACGATGCGCTCATACGGCCACTCGTGCGCCAATGAGGGTTCCCATGGCACAAGCACGATGTTCTCGAAGTGCTCGAACAGCACGTGGGCCGACTCAGGGTCCACGGCGATGTTGAATTCGGCGGCAGCGCTCTGGTTGCCGCGCGCCTGCCACGCGCCGCCCATGATCACCAGCTTCTGGATTCTTTTGGGAAGCTCGTTGTCGAGGTTGTAGGCCAGCGCAATATTGGTCAGCGGAGCCAGGGCCAGAATACTGATCTCGCCGGCATATTGCTTTGTCAGCCGGTTGATGGCCAGCGCGGCGTGCTCGGCTTCAGGCTTTCGCTGCGTAACATTCAGGTTGTTGTCGCCCAGGCCGTCGACGCCGTGGAAACCCTCGGCCGTCTCGTGCTTGGCCAGCATGGGCCGGTCGCAGCCGGAGAAGATCGGCGCGGTCAGGCCGAATAAATCGGAGACGGCCCCGACGTTGACATTCACCTTGGGTAGAGCGACGTTGCCGGCCACGGTGGTGAATGCTTCGATCTCGAACGGGTATTGCTGATCGGGCGCGAAGGGCATGCCGATGGCAATGGCATCGTCCACGCCGCAGTCTGTGTCAATGATCCAACGCATGATGTAAAAATTGAGAGCTTGAGCAGTCAGATTGTGAGCGGTGAGTTACAGGTTAAGCAGTTTAAAACACTGCAGAAAACGAAAGAGAGGCGGGATTGCTCCCGCCCCTCTCGATCGATCTCATGGACCTGAAGGGAATCGAACCCTTGACCTCCTCAGTGCGATTGAGGCGCGCTCCCAACTGCGCTACAGGCCCAAAAGCAAACAGAGGCGAGGCACTGCCTCGCCTCTGTTTATCTCAAGCGGGTGACGGGATTTGAACCCGTGACCTATTCCTTGGCAAGGAATCGCTCTACCAGTCTGAGCCACACCCGCGCTTACATGTGGAGTCTACCACATCTGACAACGTGAAATCGATCGAAATTTCATCTCAATTTCATACTGTCAAATGCCGACGAACAGGCTTGAACTGTTGACCCCACGATTTTCAGTCGTGTGCTCTACCAACTGAGCTACGTCGGCATCTCAACCGCTTGGGCGATTGCCTAAGCGGAGTGGGATTCTACCGAACTGAATCCGCTTGTCAAGCAAATTTGAGTTTGGATATGGACCCCATTGACCCCCGTACCCACCTTGACAGCGCATCTGCCGATTTGAACACTACGACTAAACTCCAGTGAGGGCGAAAGATGCAACCTGTGTATCCAGAAAATAGTGCCGAAGGCGATGGGCGGCAGCTGACTGAAGATTTGGGTGCAGATTAGCCGACGTGCGGGCCGTGGATGCCCTGCGCCGCATTCTGCGCAATGATACAGATGAGAAATTGCGCTCACGGGCCGAATTTGCCCTGGGCAATCACATAGCTCAGGGTTGAATATGTTTTTGTGACGGAGGATTCAATGCAGACCGGAATTTTTACGAAGGTGTTTTCGCGGCCAAGTTTGGCGCAGGTGTTGGATGCTGTGGTGGAGCATGGCTTTCATGTGGTGCAGTTCAACTGGTCTTGCGCCGGGTTGGATGATATGCCCGATGCCATCGAGCCGGCCCTGATTGATCTGGTGCGCGAGATGTTTGAGGCCCGCCAGATCAGCATGGCGGCTGTGTCCGGCACCTACAACATGATTGACCCTAACTTGCAGGCCCGGCGCGATGGGTTGCGCCGATTGCGAGTGTTGGCCGAAACGGCACCCCGGCTCGGCACCTCGCTCATCACCTTGTGCACAGGCACCCGCGACCCGCACGACATGTGGCGCTGGCACCCCGACAATGCGAGTGAAGCGGCGTGGGACGATCTGGTTGCCGAGATGCGCGAAGTGGTGAAGATAGCCGAGGCGTGTGGTGTCTCGCTGGGGGTTGAACCCGAAGGCTCCAACGTGATGGCCGATGCGCACAAGGCGCGCCGGCTGTTGGATGAGCTGGGTTCGCCCAATCTCAAGATCATCATGGATGGTGCGAATTTGTTTCAGGATGGCGACTTCTCACACCAACAAAAACGCATGGATGCGGCCTTTGCCCTCTTGCACACAGACATCATCATGGCCCATGCCAAGGATCTGGTGAGCGACGGGAAGGGCGGCATTGTGTGGCGTGCGGCGGGTCAAGGCTCGCTGGACTACCGACATTACCTGAAGTTGCTGGCGCAGTATGCGTTTGCGGGGCCGTTGGTGCTGCATGGGTTGGAGGAAAGTCAGGTGGAGGCGTGCAAGGCGATGCTAGTGAAGATGTCAGACGTCTAGCAGACGGCTGACATCTGGGTCATGAGACAGTTCCACGATGTGAAACAGTTGCATTTCGTGAAATATGTGTTTTGATCGGCACTCGCGATTTAGACACTCACGAACACCTGCCATGTCAGACATCCAGTCGGTGCGCCGTGCTTTTGACATCTTGAAAGCCGTTTCGTCGAATGCCGGGGGCACCAGCCTGACGGAGATTGCGGCGCGGGTGGAATTGCCCAAGAGCACCGTGTCGCGCATGTTGTCGACCCTGACCGGCGTGGGCGCGGTGGAACGAATGAGCGAGCGCGAAGGTTTTCGCATCGGCAATGAACTCATCGCCATCGCCTCGAATGTGACGTATCCACGCACCTTGAGTGCCATTGCCAAGCCCTTTTTGCAGCAGTTGTCCCAGACCTCGGGTGAGACGGCGACGTTGTGCGTGCCAGATGGCGATCTGGCGCACTATGTGGATCAGGTGAACAGCAGCCGGGTGTTGCAGGTGCACAACTGGGTGGGACAGAAGCTGCCTGTGCACGCGTGCTCAGACGGCAAACTGTATCTCGCCAACTGGAGTGATGACGAGGTGGAGCGATATGTGCGGCAGCCTTTGCAGCGCTTCACTCGTAGCACGCTCACCACACCCACGGGCGTGCGCAAAGAGATTCGCAACATTCGCCGAAAGGGCTACGCGTGGACGAACGGCGAGTTTGATGCCGATATTGTCGGTGTTTCGGCCCCCATTCGTGATGAATTGGGTCAGGTGGTGGCGTCGATCTGCCTGTTTGGCGCGGCGTTCCGCTGGCCGGGTGAGATGAAGGCGGGTCGGCTGATCGACATGACCAGCGAGACGGCCGACAAAATCAGCTCGCGGATGCGAGTGGCGCACTCGTCACGAACGGCAACAGCGCTTGTGTCGCCTGTGCCGGCACTTCACCCCAGTAAAAGCGATTCCAAATCTGTTTGAAACTTAAAAATAGCAATGACTATGGATGCGATGTCAACTTCAACACCAGCCCCAACCCCGCCCGCTCAACCTACCGAAGCAGCCAACACGGACCGGCGCGCGAGGCGTGAACGCCGCGATGAAAAGAAGCGTGGACGCGGCTTTCATCGCGTGGCCTCGGTCGTGCCGCTGCTGAACCGGCTGCCGTTGACTGAAGTGTTGAGCGAAGAGGGCGTGGAACTGATTCACCGCGCGTCGATGCGATTGATGAAGGAGACCGGCGTGCTCATTGTCGATTACCCCTCAGCGGTGGAGACGTTCCGGCAGCACGGCGCAATCGTCGAAAATGACACGCTGGTGAAGATGGACGAGGACCTGTTGATGCATTTTGTGAAGCAGGCTCCCTCGACCTTTACCCAGATGGCGCGTAATCCGGCCAACAACATCCCCATCGGCGGCAAGTACACTGTGTTTGCGCCGGTGTATGGCCCCCCGTTTGTGGCCGACTATGATCGCGGCCGGCGACAGGCGACGCTGGAGGACTTTCACAATTTCGCCAAGATGACCTACATGGCCGAGCATCTGCACCACGCGGGTGGCACGCTGGTCGAGCCGAACGACATCGATGTGAAAGAGCGCCACCTCGACATGCTGCTGGCGCATATCACGCTGAGCGATAAAGCCTTCATGGGCAGCGTCACCCACCTGGAGAACGCCCGTGACACGGTGATGATGGCCGAGATATTGTTCGGCGCGGAGGAGATTCGGCAGCAGCCGGCCTTGCTGTCGTTGATCAACGCATCGAGCCCGTTGCGCTTCGATGACCGCATGTTTAGCGCGGTTGAGGTGTATGCCAAGGCGCGCCAGGCTGTGCTGATCACGCCGTTTATTGTGGCCGGGGCGATGTCGCCGACGACGATGGCGGCGACCCTGGCGCAGCAGAACACCGAGGCGCTGTTCGGCATTTGCTACGCGCAGATGCTAAATCCTGGCACGCCGGTGATCTACGGCTCGTTCCTGTCGAACATTGATATGAAGACCGGCGCGCCCTGTTTTGGCACCCCCGAGGCGAATCTGGCGTTGTATGGCGGCGCACAAATGGCGCGGCGCTATCAGCTGCCATATCGCTCCGGTGGCAATTTCACGGCCAGCCGAATTCCCGACGCACAGGCCGGCTACGAGAGCGCCAGCACATTTATGGCCACGTTGCAGGGTGGGGTGAACTTCGTGTTGCACTCGGCTGGGTGGCTGGAGGGCGGCTTGATCGCGGGCTATGAGAAGTTTGTGCTCGACCTGGAGATGTGCGGGATGATGGCCAAATACGTGAAGGGCATCGATCTGGATGAGGAGAGTTTTGCCTGGGACGCGTATGCCGAGGTGGGGCCGGGCAACCACTTTTTGGGCAGCGCGCACACCATGCGGCACTACGACACGGCCTTTTACCAGCATACCGTTTTCAACATGGACAACTACGAAAAGTGGGAAGCCGAAGGCAGCGTCGATGCTTACAAGCGAGCCAATGGTGTGTGGAAGCAGATGTTGAATGACTATCAGCCGCCAGCGTTGGACGAGGGCAAGAAAGACGCGCTGCTGGAGTTTGTGGCCAAGCGGCGCGCGGAGATTCAGGCCGGCAAGTTGCGGCGGGAGTAGAGAGGCGGCTGGCAGATAGCGGCTAGCAGCCAACTGCCAGCAGCCAACTGCCAGCCGCTATCTGCTGCATTATTTAAGGGACTTTTAAGGAGCGTGGAAGTCGATGGAAGATTTTGAGGGCATATCCGATGATGAGTTGTGGTTGCAGATGCAGGATGATCTGTATGACGGCATGAAGGCCGAGATCACGGCCGAGACGAATGAGGCATTGCGCCGGGGCTACACACCGACCGATGTGCTGGGCAAGGGGTTGGTGGCCGGTATGGACATAGTCGGCGTGGACTTTCGCGACGGCGTGCTGTTTGTGCCTGAGGTGTTGATGGCGGCCAATGCCATGAAAGCGGGCATGGAGATTTTGCGGCCGTTGTTGGTTGAGACCGGCGCGCCGCGCATCGGCACGATGGTGATTGGCACCGTGAAGGGCGACATTCACGACATCGGCAAAAACCTGGTGGCGATGATGATGGAAGGGGCCGGCTTCGAGGTAATTAACCTGGGCATCAACAACGATGCTGATAAGTTCATCAACGCGATCAAAGAGCACGACGCCGACATCATCGGCATGAGCGCGTTGTTGACGACGACGATGCCATACATGAAGGTGATTATTCAGGCGTTGAAGGACGAGGGTCTGCGCGACAAGCTGTTTGTGATGGTGGGTGGCGCGCCGGTAAGCCCGGGGTTTGCCGAGGAGATCGAGGCCGATGCGTATGGGCGGGATGCTGCAACGGCCGTGGATATCGCTCGAAAGTATATGACCTGGAAGCAGGAGAAGACGGCTTAGAACCTGTTTCTTGAATCGAGTTTTAGCTCAGTATGTCGAGCAAGCAAGATATTCCTGCCTTGAAAACTATTAGATGATTGTCACAGGGATTCCTCGTTTCACTCGGAATGACACCCCTTAGGGAATAGATATTTTGACGCAATTGCATTCGGCTACTTTGTTGATTCACTGCGCGGATCAACGCGGGCTGGTTTCGGCCGTGACGGAATTTATCGCCAAGAACGGTGGCAACATTTTGTCGCTGGAGCAGCATGTGGACCCGCTCATCAACCAGTTTTTCATGCGTGTGCAGTGGGATCTG
>JBBQST010000290.1:0-6355 GCA_038213625.1 Thermoflexales bacterium | reverse complement strand
GCGGCTGTTCGAGACCAGCAACGCCAATCTCAAACTGTTCGATCTCGATCCCATCACCAAGCTGGCCGAGATGGTGATTGCGCCGGATTGCCACGTCGTCCACAACAATTCGTTCACCACCTGTCGCGGCGGCGGCATCTCGACCTGGCACCAGGACGACCCGCCCCACTATCTGGTCACTGATGGCAAGCCGCCAACGAATGTGCGCCTGCCGGTACTGTTCTTCACCGCCAACTATTACCTGACCGATGTGACCGAGCGCGCCATCGGCGGCACCGAATGCGTGCCCGGCTCGCATCTGTTTGGCGCGCCGGTGCCCAAGGAATTTCCCACCGAGCTGGAGCCCAAAGTAGACCCATGTCTGGGCAAGGCCGGCAGCGTGGTGCTGTTCAACAACCAGGTGTGGCACCGCGGCGGCCCCAACAACAGCGACTCCACTCGCTACATCACGCAGGTGACGTATGGTCGGCGCATGGTCAACAGCATGTACTACCCGTTCATGAACTACGTCATGCCCGAGCACGTCTACAAAGATGCCAACCCGCGCCTGAAGCGGTTGCTCGGCTTCCTCAATCACGGACCGTATGGCTAAATTGCTGCTGGCGGATGGCTGCTAGCTGCCAGCAGCCATCCGCCAGCAGCTAATCTTTCATGCTCAGGAAATATTCATGCACGAACTGACTTACGCACAGGCGATCAACGAAGGCATCCGCGAAGAGATGCGCCGCAACGACAAGATTGTGGTGATGGGCGAGGACGTCGGCAAATATGGCGGCGTGTTCGGCGTCACCCGCGGGCTGTTCGATGAGTTCGGCGGCGCACGCGTGCGCGATTGCCCGCTCAACGAGGCCGCCATTGTCGGCTTCGCCATCGGCCTGGCCCTATCCGGCCGCCCCACCATTGCCGAGCTGGAGTTCATGGACTTCACCACCTTTGCCATGGACCCAATCACCAACCAGGCCCCCAAACTGCGCTATTTCTGGGGCGGCCAGGCCACCGTGCCCCTGGTGGTGCGCACGCCGATTGCAGCCGGCCTCGGCTTCGGCACCCAGCACTCACAAAGTTTAGAGGCGTGGCTGATGCACGTGCCGGGCCTCAAGATCGCCATGCCGTCCACGGCCTACGACGCCAAGGGCCTGATCAAAACCGCCATTCGCGAGCCGAATCCGGTGGTGTTTGCCGAGAGCATGGGCCTGTATTCGACCCGCGGCGAGGTGCCCGATGAGGACTACGCCATTCCCTTTGGTCAGGCCGATGTGAAACGCAAAGGCGCTGATGTGACGGTGGTGGCGCTGGGCTTGATGGTACCCAAAGCGCTCAAGGCGGCCGAAGAATTGGCCGCGCTCGGCATCGATGTCGAAGTGATTGACCCGCGCACGATTGCGCCGTTGGACATTGACACGATTGTGGCCTCGGTGAAGAAGACCGGCCGGCTGGTGATTGCCCATGTCGCCCACAAAACTGGCGGCGTGGGTGCCGAGATTGCCCAGCAAGTGGTCGAGCGCGCGTTCGACTCGCTGGACGGCCCGCCCGTGCGCGTGGCCGCTCAGGACGTGCCGATGGCGGCCAGCCAGTTCCTCGAAAAGGCGCTGCTGCCCGATGTGGCCGATATTGTGAAGGCCTGCCAATCGTTTCGGTGAAGGAGAACCTACATGACCTTAAGCAAGGAACAACAAATCGAAGCGTATCGGCGCATGTGGCTGATCCGCTTGTATGAAGAGGCGGCCATTCGGCTCTACGGCGAGGGGCGCTATCGCGGCTCTACCCATCCCTACATTGCGCAGGAGGCCACGGCCCTGGGTGTGTGCGCGGCCCTGAATGTGACTGACCAGGTGCTGGCGACGTATCGCGGCCACGGCGCAGCCATTGCCAAGGGTGCTAACGTCAATGCCATGATGGCCGAGCAGTTGGGCAAGGCCACCGGCCTGTGCAAAGGTAAGGGCGGCTCGATGCACATGAGCCAGCACGATGTCGGCTTTATGGGCAGCAACGCGATTGTCTCTGGCCACATTCCCATCGCCGGCGGCATTGCCCTGGCCCAACAACTCGACGGCAGCGATGCCGTGACCGTGGCGTTCTTTGGCGATGGCGCATCGTGCGAGGGCGTGTTCTACGAGACGATGAACATGGCCACGCTGTGGAAGCTGCCGCTAATTTTGGTAGTCGAGAACAACGAGTACGCCATCTCGACGCATGTGAGCGAGTCGATCAGCGTGCCCGACATTGCCACGCGCGCATTGGGCTTTGGCCTGCCCGGCGTCATCGTAGACGGCCGCGATTTCTACGCCGTCTATGACACCGCCGCCGAAGCCGTGGCCCGTGCGCGCCGCGGCGATGGCCCCACCCTCATCGAAGCCAAGACCGTGCGCTGGTCACGGCACAGTGCCGTGGCCGCCGGTGGTGCCGGTGGCGAGAAGGCCGACCGCTGGAAGCTAACCGACCCGCTGCCCCGCCTCAAGCAGGAGCTGATTCAACGCGGCATCATCACCGAGGCGCAAGCCACGGAGATTCAGGCCGCCGCGCAACAGGAAATTGATGACGCGGCCACGTTCGCCATCGACAGTCCGTATCCTGAGCTGAAAGAGTTGCACACGGACATTTTTGCATAGGGAAGTTTGGAGATGGAGCGGCTCAGAAGACGGACGATGGATGGGAGATGGAAAACCGTCTCCATCGGTAAGAAATTAAGCAGAGTTAGGCTTGCGTTGAGCTTGGTAAATGGACCCCCGACCCCTAATGGGGAGTCGCCGACTTCATCAGCGACTCCCCTTTAGGGGTCGGGGGTCTCCGAAGCGAGACTCAAATCAAACGTGTTGCTGGATGTTCGCATTCGTTACTCTTAATTTCGTGCCAATGGGAGGACATCTCCGTCTCCCGTCCATCGTCGCGGCTTCTGAGCCGCCCGTCTCCGAGCAAGTCAAAACATGCTGAACGAAGTCATCATTCCCGTCATGGACGAGACAACCGAGACCGTCCTGCTTTCGCGCTGGCTGAAGCAGGAGGGCGACGCCGTCCAGAAGGGCGAGGTCATTTGCGAGATCGAGACAGAGAAGGCATCGGTGGAAATTGAGGCGAGTGCCGACGGCGCATTGCGCAAGATTTTCATCGAAGCCGGCACCCAGATTCCGCCGCGCACAGTAGTGGCGTTGGTCGGCGCAGTGAGCGAGCCGATACCGGATTTGGACCCGTATTACCAGACGCCGAAGAAGCGGCCGGCGGATTCGTCTACGTTAACGAATACGAATACGTCCACGTCTACGTTATCGTCTACGTCCACGTCTACGAATGCGATTCCCACGCCCTCAAAGGAGATCAAAATCTCCCCACGCGCACGACGGCTGGCCGAGGACAACGGCATCGATCTGGCCACGGTGAACGGCAGCGGGCCTGAAGGCCGTATTGTCGAAGATGACATCAAAGCGGCGATTGCGAGCAAGAGTACGCCTGTGTCAAAGCCAGCCGGCGATCTAGCCTCACGCGTGGCGCGAGCCAAGGCCGAGCGCGTCAGCCAATCGTGGCGCACCATCCCACACTTTCACATGTCCATCACGGTGGATTTGTCGAAGATTGTGGCGCGCAAAAAGGCGGCTGACCCTTCGACTCCGCTCAGGGCAAGTGGTGGGGCAACAAAATTAACCTACACCGATTTCTTCACCGAAGCGCTGGCCCAGATTTTGCCGCAGCATCCGCTGCTCAACGGCCACTGGCTGAACGATGCGTTCGCGCCGGCCCAGGAGATTCGTCTGGGCATCGTGGTGCAAACCGAGCGCGGCCTGGTGATTCCGGCCATGCGCGATGTGCGCAATCGCTCGCTCGAAGATCTGGCGGCCGAGCGTGAGCCGCTGGTGAAGCAGGCGTTGGCCGGCGCGCTGAATGCCGCCGCCATGGCCGAGCCCACCTTCACACTGACCAATGTCGGCCAGGGCCACATCGATTCGTTCAACGCGATTATCAGCCCGCCCCAGGTGGCGATTCTGGCCGTGGGCAGCATGCAGCGGCGCGCGCTGGTGGTGAACAACGAAGTCAAGATTTGCCCATCGGCCACGTTCACCCTCGGTGTCGATCATCGTGCGGTGGATGGCCGCGACGCAGCGGCATTTCTGGAGTCGCTCAAGACCGTGTTGGAGCGCTAGACATGAAGGTGTTGGAGGCGGAGGCGAAGCGGCTGCTGGCGGCTGGCGGCTTGCGTGTGCCGCGTGGGCAGACGGTGACGACGGCCGAGGATGCCGCAACCGTTGCCAGAGAGTTAAATGGCCCCGTCGTCATCAAAGCCCAAATTCCAACTGGTGGACGCATGAAGGCCGGTGGCGTGAAATTTGCCGACACACCCGAAGCCGCCGAAGCCGTTGCACAGACGCTGCTCGGCGGCACTATTTTGGGCTTTCCGGTGGACAGCGTATTGGTCGAAGAGAAGCTGGCGCTGGCCAAGCCGCAGGTGGGCGAAGTCTTTGTTGGCGTCACCTACGATGGGCGAACCCGCCGCGCCACGTTGCTGGCCTCGCGCGCTGGCGGCATTGATGTGGAGAGCAACCTGGAGAGCAACCACAGCACGGTGCAGCGCAACTTCTCGCTGCTGAACGATGGCGAAGTGCCTGAATATGTGGGGCGCGAAGTGGCGGCCGAGTTGGGCTTCACGGGACAGACGTTCGTGCGGCTCAGCGCCGTGCTCACCCTGCTGATCAAGCACTTTCTGGAGTGGGATGCGATTCTGCTGGAGGTGAACCCGTTGCTGCTGGGTGCCGATGGGCAGTGGGTGGTGGCCGATGCGCACCTGGAACTCGACGACGACGCGGCCTATCGCCACAAGGCATTGCTAGCGCAATTGCCGTTGAGCTGCCAGGCCGCTGACCAGCGCTCGGAGTTTGAGCGACGCGCGGCCGAGATCGACAGCGCGGATCATCGCGGGGTGGCTGGGCGGTTGGTGCCGTTTGGCGGCGATCTGGGTTTGCTAATCGGTGGCGGGGGAGCCAGCCTGACCATCATGGATGCGGTGCTGGATGCGGGGTTGAAGCCGGCCAACTATTGCGAGATCGGCGGCAACCCCAGTGTGTGGAAGATCAAGGAATTGACCAAGCTGATTTTGCAACAGCCAGGTGTACGCCGGCTGGCCGTGATGATGAACGTGGTCAGCAACACGCGGGTCGATCTGGTGGCGCGCGGCGTGGTGAAGGGCGCGCTGGAATTGGGGCGGGTGCCGCGTGAAGCGATTACAGCCTTTCGCATTCCAGGCTCGTGGGAAGAGGAAGGCCAGGCCATTTTGCGGCACTACGGCGTCGCCTTCTACGACCGCAACGATACGTTCGATCAGGTCGTGGCCGCCATCGCTGCGATGGACCCCAACGCGGCGTTGGGCACGACCAAGGAGCTGCCATGGCCATCCTAGCATTTGCGCAGACCCGCATTCTGGTGCAGGGCATCACCGGCCGCGAGGCGATTACCTTTACGGTTGAATCACTGCAATATGGGGCCAAGATTGTGGCCGGCGTGACACCGGGCAAGGGCGGCCAGAACGTGCATGGCGTGCCGGTGTATGACAGCGTGGCCCAGGCCGTTCGCGCGCATGCGTGCGATGCCACGGTGATTTCGGTGCCGGCCCGCTTCGTGCAGGATGCGGTGGCCGAGGCCGTGGACAACGGCATCAAACTGCTGGTGATCGTGACCGAGCGCATTCCACGCCGCGATGCCGTGGCGATTGTGGAGCGGGCAGAACGGGCTGGCGCGCGCGTGATCGGGCCCAACAGCCTGGGCGTCATCTCGCCGGGGCAAACCCGCATCGGCATGAGCGGTGGCTCGGCGGATGCGGTGCGGCTGGCGTATCGGCCGGGCCATGTCGGCGTCATCTCGCGCAGCGGCGGCATGATGACCGAGATCGCAAATTTATTGACACAGGCCGGCATTGGGCAGAGCACCTGCGTCAGCATCGGCGGCGATCCCATCATTGGAACCACGACGCTGGATTTATTGCCGCTGTATGAGGCCGACCCCGACACGCACGCGCTGGTGTTGTTTTGCGAGCCAGGCGGCGTGATGGAAGAGCAACTGGCCGAGCGACTCATTGCGCAACCCAGTCGGCTGAACATTGTGGCCTTTGTGGCTGGGCGGTTTGCCGATCGAATGCAGGGGATGCGCTTTGGGCATGCCGGCGCGATCGTGGAAGGTAACAAGGGCAGTCCGGCTGCCAAGATGATGCAGTTGCGCGAGGCTGGTGTGCGGGTGGCCGAGACGTTTTCGGAGATTCCGGGGTTGGTACGGGCGGAGAGTGGGGTGCCGCTGGGGTAAGCGCATGCGGAAGCAAACAACTTAGCCGTCATTCCCGCGAAGGCGGGAATCCAGAACTCCCATCTGCTGTTGCGTT
>JBBQST010000289.1:0-6366 GCA_038213625.1 Thermoflexales bacterium | reverse complement strand
CAGGTGAATTGCGACAAGGTTTTGCGCGCCGCCGGCAGCACCACCGTCAAGGTCACCGGCTCAACCTGGCTGGCCCTGCGCGTGCGCGGCAGCTACCGTGGCAAGCACGGCGAGATTGCCGCGCACACCAGCGCCGTGCAGGTACTGGTCGGCGACACGCCGTTGTTCTCGCCGCCCGATGCGACCTTGGTGCTCGATCAGATTCAAGGCGCTATTGCATATGTGGACACGCTTGCGCCGCGGCCCGAAGCCACCCGCTTCAAGCAACTGCGCGCCACGCTGGAGACAGCCTACAGCCAACTGCACCAGCGCATGCACCACGCCGGTGCCTTCCACCAGCACACGCCGCTGCACGGGCATGAGGATGGGCATTGATTGAATGCTTTGCTCGATAAAAAGCTTTTATGATTTCCCTATGCAATGCGCCCCACGCCTTGCAATACTGCACCGATGGCTTCACGGTCTATGAGGCTTTGAATTATCACCGCGGCTTGCATGTAGTTGCACCGGGTAAATCACAAACCTATTCCGTCGAAGGCGGTAACGCCGACTTACGGCACTATTTAGCACGCTTAGCCAAAAAATCTCGGTGTCTTTCACGCTCCATCGAAGCCTTGCGTCGGGCCGTTCTGCTGTTTGTGCATTTTTGGAACACCCGTCAGCTTTTCAAGCGTCAATTCCCTCGCTATAGTCCACCGTTGCGTGATTTCGTATCTATCCAATTTTAGTCACTCCCATGTCAAACACCAGAGCGCCTACCGACGAGCGCGTAAAACTGCGCGTCGTACTCGACAGAGGTGTCAGAGCCTGGGGTTGACAAGCGGCCTACCCATCTCGCAAAACCCTGCACCGGTGTGCCATCACGCAATTTCAGCGACTGAGTCCGGATGAGTCACCCCTTGCAATGACGTAAACACAGGCCCATCCTGATTTTGCAGCACGGTCATACTCCCATCGGTTTCCAAGACGACGGCACCCACACTTTTTAGATTGGGCAAGCCCTGCGCGCGCACAGCGGCACACACTTCCGCGTCCGTCACACGCTCATGCCGCATCGCTTCATGGAGAAAATCTCCCTTGAAAAAGAGCAAGGTTGGCTCTGCCTTAACCAATCGTTCGATCCGACGTGACCGTACCGACAGCCATGCAATCACGTATTGAAGTGAAACCAACAAGATAAATGCAAGCGCACCCTCAGCCAACACCACATCCTTGGACAAAAGAACCGTCGCCAGCGTGGAGCCGAGTGCCACAGTCACAACCAGATCGAAAGCACTCATCTTCGACAACGTGCGCTTGCCTGAAATCCTCAGCAGTAAAACGAGAATGGCATAGGCCAGCGTCCCCACGATCACGACACGGAATAAGCCGAACCAATTGCTAAAAAACATATCTCTCACTCCTTTTATGCGTTAGCGTGTCAGGGAACCGGCCGCTAAGCGATCAGGGGAAAGTCAGTGGAGGCTGGAAGCCAGCGATATGCGCAGCGGCAAACCAGGAGGATTTAGGCCAATGCTTCTCCCGCCTAATTTACGTATCGGCCAGATAATCCCGCAACCGGCGGCTGTGGTGCGGGTGGCGCAGTTTGCGCAGGGCTTTGGCTTCGATCTGGCGCACGCGCTCGCGGGTGACGCCGAACTGTTGGCCGACTTCTTCGAGGGTGTGGGTTTTGCCGTCGCGGAAGCCGAAGCGCATTTCCAAGACTTCGCGCTCGCGATCGTTCAGGCTGGTGAGCACGTTGCGCACCTGCTCTTTCAGCATCTCCAGCGTGGCGCTGTCCACCGGCGACATCTCGCTCTGGTCTTCGATGAAATCGCCCAGCAGGCTGTTCTCTTCGCTGCCCACCGGCGCTTGCAAGCTGATCGGCTCGGCCGACACCCGCATGATCTGCTGCACCCGCTTCACCGCCGCATCCCACTTGCGCAAAATGGCCGGGTCGATGGGCCGGCCGGCCGCCTGAGCCTCACCGATGGCCGCCAGATCGCGCGGGTCGAGCAGGTCCATCTCCAGCGCCAGATCTTCGCTGGTCGGCTCCTGGCCCATCTTCTGGGTCATGCGCCGCTGCACGCGGGCCAGCTTATTAATACTCTCGACCAGGTGCACCGGAATGCGAATCGTGCGGGCCTGATCGGCAATGGCGCGGCTAATCGCCTGCCGAATCCACCAGGTGGCATACGTGCTGAACTTGAAGCCGCGCCACGCATTGAACTTCTCGGCGGCGCGCAGCAGGCCGATGCTGCCCTCTTGAATCAGGTCCATAAACGAGATGCCGCGGCCGATGTAGCGCTTGGCGATGCTGACGACCAGCCGCAGGTTGGCCCGCTCCAGCGCATCGCGTGCTTCGAGGGCGCGTTGCTCCACGCTGCGCAAATGCTCGGCGCAATCCGCTTCGGCGGGCAGCCAGTCGCGAACCTCTTCCCACTCCAGCAACTCGTCCGTCTGCTCGACATGCACCATGAGTTGTTCAATAAAAGGAATCGGCAGCACGATGGCGGCCAGCACCACATTGAACAAGGGCTCGCTGATCACCTCGACAGTCTGGTCGGCACCCCAACTCAACGCTCGTAGATACGACTGCATCACCGACACACTCTGCTCCAGATAGTGGAAGGGCATGATGCGCGCTTCGCCAATCATCTCAACCAGATTCGGCGGGTTCACCTTGCGGAGCTTGCATTGCTCGCGCACCATGCGCCAGTTGGTGGCCAGAAACGCATACGTGCTTTCCAGCACATCGAGATGGGCCAGCCGGGCGCGGGTGATGACGTGCTTGGATGAATAGGTGGCACAGATGCGCAATTCCTGGTCGGCCGTGAGCAGCGGCGTCGTGCCGATCTCGCGCAAATAGGTGCGCACAGGATCACTGCCATCGACATCCAGCTCCTCCAGCCGGCGCGCATCCAGATCCGTCAAATCTTCGAGCGAATCATCATCGCTCTCGGTCAGTGCATACGCTTCGGCTTCCGCAACCTCTTCAAATGGATCGAGGCCATTCCCGTTGCCGTTGTCCTCGCGTTCTGTGCTCTCCGGCTCGGCCTCGTTGGTGACTTCGGAACCGCCGGTCTCGAACACAAAATCTTCCCCATCCGTGCCGAGCTCCATATCCTCCAACGCGGTGAAATCCTGCTCGGAGCGGGCGGGCCTGCCTGCGGCTTTGCTCGATGCTTTAGTCCCTGGCGGGCTGTTGGTCAGATCAGGAGTACTCGCGATCGAAGCTCGCACACGCGAAGCACCACCATTCGTCCCGGCCGCGGATGCGCTGGACGTGGTGGATATCAGGGAGCGCTTGGTTGCTTTCTTCACAGATTGGTTACGTTAGGACCTTCACACTTTTGAGCACTTTCGAGCCAGGAAACCATCTCAACTACCAGATTCATTCAGTCGATCAGGTCAGTCAGGTCAGTCAGGTCAGTCAGGTCAATAGTAGATGTCTAATGGAGATTGAGATTATATCGTGCCGCTACAAAAAGCAGAATGATGCGAGATGCTGTTTATACGCCTCTCAGTTTGAAGCCGGCCGTACCGTGCTGGCAGGTTGCCGGTACTGTTGTCATCATTGGTTGTTGCAAGAAGATAGCGCAATCAACAGGCCCACTGCAAGGGCGGTGAAAACGAAAATCTAGTTAATCACCAACGCACTGCGCAGTTTTAACGCGCGTTTCACTCGCTCCAATTTGCGATCCATTTGAATCTTCTGATTCATGAACGTGGTCAGTCTGACGCTGGGCATGCTGCTTTCGGCATCCGCATCTCCCTCGCCGTCCAGCGCCGTGCGGCCGTCACTGGTGGCCGCCTGCCAGGCCATTAATTCTTCCTTCACCTCATCGATCAAATATCCCAGCGACTGGCATTCGCGGGTGAGATTCTGATTGCGCAACCGCAGGGCCGTTCGAATGGTCTCCTCGCGCAGGAACAATTCGTCTTTGCGGCCCCCGCGCATATCCGCCTGTGCATCGCCCATCGCCAGCGCCGCTTCCAGCGCCGCTTCCAGCGCGGCATCATCCGCAATCATCGACAGCCAGTCGTCGGTGCCGGCACTCGCCTCCGGCAGCGGCTGCCCCATGGCCGCACGGCTGAGTTGTTGAAAGCCAACTTGCAGGGCCGGGTTCATGAAGTCGGCTTCGCCCAACACATCCAGGTTGGCCCGGGTCAGCGCAACATTGGCATCCATCAGCAGCTCCGGCTTTTGCATCAGCACGGCCAGCAGATGCGCCTCCAGATTCATGTTGCGGTTGCTGGTGGAGAGTTGCTGTTTGCTGGTTGCCGGCAATTGGCGGCTGGCAGGATCGGCCAGCGACTCATCGGGTCGCGCGGGTGTAGCGGGGTTGGGCCGAAACGCGCCGGCTTTGGGCTTCTGCGAATTGGCCAGATCGACGGCCTGTGACACCGCCCGGGTGCTGAGTTGCAAACGGCGGGCCAGTTGCTGGATGTAAAAGTCGCGCTGCACCGGGTCCGACAGGTCCTGCAAAATGGGGGCCACGGCCTTCACCGCGTCCGACTTGGCGCGAGGATCGGTAGGGTCGAACGAGGACAGCGCGATGGTGATGACGTGCTCGACCACGGGCCGCGCGTGGGCAACGCAGTCGCGCCACACGTCCGGCGATTCCAACACCACTTCGTCGGGGTCTTTGCCATCGGGCAAAATCGCGACCCGAATATCCGCCTTGAGCCTCGACTCGTTGCGAATGACGCCGCGCCCATCCAGCACGAAGTTGTCGTCCTGTTCGTCGTCAGAACGGAAGGCGCCGCGGGCCACATCCACCCCGCGCAACACGGCCCGGTTGCCGGCCGCGTCCGCATCCAGCGCCAGCACAATCCGGTCGGCCAGCCGCTTGAGCATCTTGAACTGATCCTCGGTCAACGAGGTGCCCATGCCGGCCACCACGTTGGTAAAGCCGGCCTGATGCGTGCCGATCACGTCCATGTAGCCTTCGACGATGACCGAGGCCTTGTCATTGCGAATGCTGGCGCGGGCTTTGTCCAGCCCAAATAACAGGCGGCTTTTGTCGAACAGCGCCGTCTGGGGCGAGTTCATATACTTGGGCTCGCTGCCATCGAGTGAGCGCGAGCCAAAACCCACCACGCGGCCCTTCTCGTCGCGGATGGGAATCATGAGCCGGCCGCGAAACCGGTCGTAGCGGCGGCCTTCCTCGTTCTCGACCACTAATCCCGCTGCAACCAGCTCTGCCACCGTGTAGCCCTTGGCCGTGGCAAAGTTGATCAGGGCCTGGTAATCCATCAGGCTGTAGCCGATCTGCCAGTCGATGATGGTTTGCTCACTGAGCGAGCGCTTGTCTTTGACGTAGCTGCGGCAATGCTCGGCCTGGGGCGCGCTGAGAAAGAGCCGGTGGAAGTAGTCGGCGGCCAGCGCACAGGCGTCGCGCAGCCGCGTTTCATGGTCGATGGATTTGCGCTGCTCTTCGGTGCGCTCTTCCAGTTGCACACCCGCTCGCTGGGCCAGCTCTCGCAAAGCCTCGGCAAAGGTCCAGCCCTCCTTCTTCATCATGAACTTGAAGAGGTCGCCCTGCTCGCCGCTGGAAAAGTCTTTATAAGTCTGTGTCTCTGGAAAAACAAAAAAAGACGGCGAGCGCTCATTCTGAAACGGCGAGAGACCCTTGTAGTTTCTGCCGCTGCGGGTGAGCTTCACATATTGGCCGATCACCTCTACGATGTCGAGCCGGGCTTTGACGTCATCAATAACAGACATAGACAATTGCGCTGTTTATTTGGGGTCGAATCGGTGTGTGTCCTGGATGGACCATCGCCAGTGAACAGGCCGAGACGGCTTATTGGACATTATTGGGAATAACAAAACGCGTTGTCGTAGGGGCGAAGCATTCGCCGCCAAAGTCTATGTTCACTGTAGTTTTGTAGGCGAATGCTTCGCCCCTACCTTGGCAAATCTCTATTCCCAATAATGTCTATTGTAATAAGTGGAAAAGAAACAGGGCACAGACGCATGTCCGTGCCCTGTTTTTGCGCTATGGCATTGCCGATGGAGTCGGCCTCAATCCTATGGCATCGCCGTGGGATCAGGGATGACCGTGGGCACTGGCTCGCCGGTCACGGTGTCGTAGGTGGTGGCATCCTGGGCGCTTGCCAGGGTTGTGGTGCCCTTGTCCGCCGCTTCAGCAGCCAGGTTCGTGAGGGGTGCGGTGCAATTGATGTTGACCTGGAAGACGGGTGAGGCATATTGGTTGCCGGTGGAGCTGGTCGTGTAAAGACTCATATTGTATGAGCCGGAGGGCAAGCCTGTAGTCTCCCAACTGCCGTTGGTCGCAAACAAGTTGCTAGGCATAAGGATGTTAGCAATGTCTGTGGTGGCCGGGCAGTTACCCGCAGCGGTGCGGCCGCCCAGCAGCATGC